>NZ_DAOLQM010000170.1:0-4737 GCF_035418125.1 Atribacter sp.
TGGTCTTAATCAAAACGCCCGACCGTGGGAATTTCGAGTTAAAGATAGAGTATTAGAAGCCACGGTTTTTCTTCCAAAGTATTTGCTTCCCTGGCATTGACGTCCGCTATGGCAACATAGTGCGACGTAATCCAGACGGAGCGCCCTGATTTCTTAAATATTTTTATTGCAGTTAAGGATTATTGTTTGTAGAATAACACCAAATGAATCTTGATGCGGTGCCAACGGTCCCTTTGACTTTAGCGGACGACATTCCGACCGCTGGACTTTTGGAAAACGGCACAGATCTGCGCTATATTCAGGAAGTTTTAGGCCATGCCAGTTCCAAAACTACGGAAATATATACTCATGTCAGTAAAAAGAGTCTCGGGAAAATCGTTAATCCCCTCGATCAGGCAATTTTAAAGCAAGGAGTAAAGAAAAATGCTTTATAATCTTAAAGACGAAATATACGCCATAACCTGCCAAAATCCGATGGATATACGAGACAGAAGTTCGTTTAGCCACGAGTAGTTATACGCAATGCCGTGCCATGCAGAGTTTAAGATGAGGGTTAAATGAAAACAAAAAAGGTTAGTTTTATCCGTTATCCTGGTGGAAAACAAAGGATTTTAAACTACATAATCCCATTTTTGCCCTCAAGTGAAATGATAAAAGGGAGATTTATAGAGCCATTTTTAGGTAGTGGTGCAATTTTTTTTGCATTAAACCCTGAGCGTGCTTTCTTGACGGATATGAACCGAGAACTTATTGATCTGTATCGTGGAATACGCCGCTCTCCACTGAAAGTCTGGGAAATATACAAAAGTTTCCCAAAAACTAAAAAAGCATACTATGAAATTCGAGCAATAAAGCCCGCTGGAAGAGACTTAACGTTCAAAGCAGCCAGAACTCTTTATTTAAACAGGACTTGTTTTAAAGGTATGTGGAGACATAATTCAAACGGAGAATTCAATGTTGGGTATGGAGGAGAAGATAGACGATGGGTAATTAACCAGACAGTTTTAAAAGATGTTTCTGATAGATTAAAAAATGCAATCTTGAAGTGTAGTGATTTTGAAGAAGTCATAGACGAAAGTAAAAAAGGAGATTTTATTTTTGCTGACCCACCATATAAACCTGGAGAACGAGAACTGCTTCATTCCCATTATGTATATGGCAAATTTGGCTATTCAGAATATCAGAGGTTGGAAAGAGCTTTGAAAAGAGCATCAAATAGAGGTGTAAAATGGGCGATAACCATTTCGTCCCATCCTGATATTCTGGACCTATTTGGCGGAAATAACATTGTTCCTGTACTAAGGGGGACAGGGGAAAAACCTGGAATTTTAACAAACAATTCAGGTGAGGTTATAATTCGTAATTATAAGGAGAGACTGCAATGAAAGAATTTTTTGAGAAGGCGGCAATGCAAAATCACCCTCTCAGGGTTTTACAAAAATTTCTTGAACAAGAAAAAGCAAACGAACAGGCAAAGCGATATGATGACATGCGTTTTGTTGGATATGTTCTTGAAATTGGATATGATACGGTTACGATTATTACTTCTGATCCATTCAAAATTGCTGTAGGTGGAGTGCCTCGGAATTCTTTACTAATAATGGTGCCATCTAGTTATGATACATTACCTCCACATTTCACATTATTACGGGTCTTGGAAGCGGCACCCACTCCTCTTTCAAAAGAAGTTCAGCAAACATACTTTGAGTTACAGAAAAAATCAATGCCAGAACTCGATATATTCACTCAGAGCGAGCTACAATGGGGAGCACTTAAGACGGCGGTCCTTGGTATGTTTTATCCCCATCCCGAAAAAATTGACGAAGTAGAATTTGCCGGAGATTTAAATAATTTTGTTAGCGCACATAAATACCGGGTTTATGCTCCTAATGATGAATTATTGAAACTTATAACCAATTCCATGGTGCCCTATGAAAACCGTTTTCCAATAGGCGATTTGAGGTTGACAGAATGTAGACTTCCTTTGCCAAACAAATCTCAACCAAGGGTTATAGTTCATGTTTCCACAAAGGATTTTATGGGTACACGTACAGCGATGTTTGGCAAAACACGACTTGGTAAGAGCAATGTAGTTAAATTAATTGCCCAGAGCTTAATTGAGACAACAAATGATACAAAAAATGTTGGACAACTAATATTTGACATTAACGGTGAGTATGCGAATGATAATCCACAGGATAACAGCCATTCATTAAGAAGTGCATATCCAAAACGGTGTGTTGTTTATGCCCTAACACCAAAGCCAGCCACACCATCGAGTCCCTTAAAAATCAATTTTTATGAACATCCTGAAAAATCTAAGCCCATAATAGGTAGCTTATTAAGACAAGATGGTCGCGCTTCTGGGTATGTGCAGAGTTTTGTTAGTGTGGAGTTGCCTTCCCTTGACGAAATTAGGAATTTTCCGCCCGGTGGCGACCAAGCCAGAGCACTTAGAAAAGTCCAATTTTTCTGGGCAATTCTTAAAAAGGCTGGATATTCTGTTGACGAAAATCGACTCCGTTTAATAGCTCCAATTGGTCGTCCTGCAAGCGGGCTTAATCCTGGATTTAATTCGAATATCAGAGATGCTGCTTATTCCTCCGAAAATATAAGTCCTGCTCCTTCACATCCCAATACTCTCGCTGAATTAGTTAGAGAATTAGAAATAATAAATCGCTTTAGGCGTGCAAACCCAAATCATTCAAGCCTTACTACTGGGTCAGGAAATCCTTTGTTTGAGGCTGATGATATTGCTCTATTAGAATTTTTAGAACCACAGTCTGGAAGAAGTGGAACATCTCTTATTCAACCATATAGAATTTATCATGACCAAAAAGCCGGCGATTTTATCGATGAAATTATTCGATACTTGGATTCCGGAATGACCGTAATTCTGGACCTAGGGAATGCTAATCCGGAAGTTATGAACTATTTTTCCGATGAACTATCACTGGCAGTTTTCAGGCATCAGGTTGATAAATTCTCCAATAACCAACTTGGTAATCATTTTATACAATTATGTTTTGAAGAAGCACACAACTTGTTTCCGCAATCCGGCGATGTTACTACAATTTACAGCCGTCTAGCAAAAGAAGGAGCAAAATATCATATTGGAATGGTCTACTCCACTCAATCACCAACAACAATTAATAGAGATTTATTGGCACAAACTGAAAATTTCTTTGTTGCTCATCTTGCATCTCAAGATGATGTTAATATGCTTGCTAAGGTAAACATTGCATACGAAAGTCTAAAAAATGATATTCTTCAGGCAAAAACAGTTGGCTATATAAGAATGCTAACACGCTCACATCGCTTTGTCGTATCAGTGCAGGCGAAGAAATTTACACCACCTAACCCAAATCAGGAGGAGAAATAAAATGCCCTATAGAGTTGGAGAACGCTTACCCGGAGAAAGAGCTAGTCATCTAGGGCACCTTGAGGTTCTTAAGAGTGAACTGGTGAATAAATTGGTTCAAAATTTTGAAGAGAGCTTTAAGAATAAGATTACATCAAAAGATGTTTGGAAGCTAATCCCTAACGATGGATCACCTCTTCCCTTAGTTTTCGGTATTGATGGTTCAATGCAACCAATTGAGTCTGAAACGCCACCCTATAAAAGACTTGCTTTCGTGAAAACGGCACTGTTAAGAATCGATCAATTTGCACTCTCTAAAATAGATAAAGAGTCTCCACATCCGCTTGCATTGCGTGATATACTTGCTGATTCGGCGTTATACCATGCAACAGTTTTTCCATTAAGACATGTTTCTATTCCTGGTCAGAGTACGTACCATGCGATAAGAGGGATTATTTTTGAATCACTGAAGGACAGTTCTTTAGAGGGCGAACCGATGGAAACGCTTAAATGGATTGTGTATGAAAAGTGGGATGGAAAGCAGAAGCAATTACCACTTTTTGAATGTCCTCATTGTGAAAAAACCGTGGCTACGCTTCCATATGATGCTGAGACGGGTAAATGCCCTGAATGTAATGGAGATTTATTTTTAACGGATATGCTTGGTTTTCATCAGGAAATGGCTCCTGATTCAGCACCAGATACTATAGCGACATCTTATATGAGCATTCATGAAGTTTTATTACTATTTACAGGTATACGATATTATTGGGAAAAAAATAAAGATGTTCTTGCTAAATGCCTTTTTGTAAAGGATGGTCCTCTTACTATTCGTGCCCAATATTCAAAACTTGTAGCTCCTATACGCCGATTTTTGTCGTATGCAAGAGAGCAAGGTTATCCAATACATATAATTGGACAGGAAAAATCAGGAAGGTTTTACGAGCACTTAGAACTCATAGGGAGAAATGCACGCGAGGGTCATATCTTTATACCAAGCAATCAATATATAAAGGAAAAAATTCAGAATAGACCTAATACAGGAGCCCCCTATGGTAAAGATACAAATTATGGCGCAAAGGTTTTTGTTAAACTTAGTAATTATCATCAAATGGTATTAAATATCCCCACGGGTGAATTTGTTGAAAATCCAGCATTATCTAATTTGATTGGTGCTAATAACATTTTTGCTACACTACCAACCATTTTGAGCAATAGATTTGAAGGAGCCCTTTTACCTGTTGAACTTGCAAATGGTATCGCTTCTCTTTCTACCTATCCCTCAGCGCAAATTCTTAAAATTTTCGCAGAGGCAAAAGGTATTTAGCCTGCTTAATTCATAAATCCATATAAAGTTGTTGATAAAATCCGGTTTT
>NZ_DAOLQM010000171.1:0-4727 GCF_035418125.1 Atribacter sp.
TATTAGATTATGGTTCGGTGATTGCCCAGGGTACTCCTGAAGAAATACAAAATAACCCTCAGGTTATTGAAGCTTATTTAGGAGCGGGTGATACCATTGCTTAAAGTTAAAAATCTTAGTGTGAAGTACGGAGTGATACCAGCTCTTCAGGATATTTCAATAGAAGTGAAAGACGGCCAAATAGTATCTCTCATTGGGGCCAATGGTGCTGGGAAAACGACCACATTAAAAACAATCATGGGAATTCTGAAACCAGCCAATGGAAGCATTGTTTATCGTGATGAAGATATCACCCGGATGTCGACACCACAACGGGTTCGCAAGGAAATTTGTTTGGTTCCTGAGGGAAGGGGCATTTTTAATCGTTTAACCGTAAGAGAAAATCTTCTTTTAGGAGCTTATCATCGAAATGATGAACAAGAAATTAATTTAGATTTGGAAAAATCTTACTCCCTATTCCCACGGCTCAAAGAAAGGGAAAACCAGATAGCTGGTACGCTAAGCGGGGGAGAACAGCAAATGTTGGCAATCGGTAGAGGTTTAATGTCACGACCAAAACTGATGCTTTTAGATGAGCCATCCTTAGGTTTGGCTCCTCTGGTGGTCCGAGAACTCTATGAATTGATTCAAGAGATATTAAAGCAAGGTGTAACCATTCTCCTAGTCGAGCAAAATGCAACAATGGCGATACGAGTTTCCGATTATGTATATCTATTAGAAACGGGCAATGTGAAATTAGAAGGAATTCCCAAAGAAGTTGAATCTCTTGAAGATGTGAGAAAGGTCTATCTGGGAGGTTGATTATGCTTTCACTGGGCTATGTATTACAACAAACGATGAATGGTGTCATTTTGGGTTGTATTTATTCCTTGTTAGCATTGGGAATGACGGTTGTCTATGGAATATTACGACTTATCAATTTTGCTCATGGGGCGCTCATCACTTTAGGGGCTTTTTTTGTTTATTTTGTGAGTGTTCGTTATGGATTATCCTTTATTGCAGGTATATTTTTGGTAATCGGATTTGGCGGTTTAATGGGCTTAGTTTTAGACCTTATTGCCTATCGAAAGTTGCGTGGGGGGCCAGAAGTAGCTTTATTGATTACCTCGATTGGTTTTTATACATTTATTGAAAACTTTTTAAAATTAATAGTATCTCCTCAACCCTATGCATTTAAAACCCCTGACTATTTAAATATTCTTTATCGAATGCGATTTTTAACTTTTCGATCAATTGATCTATTTATTATTTTATCTTCAATAGCAATTATGATTGCCTTTTCGATTTTTATTAAAAAAAGCAAAATGGGAATTGCCATGAGGGCTACTGCAGAAAATTTGGAAGTGGCCAACATGATGGGTATCGAAATTAATAAGGTCATATCGGTTGCCTTTATTTTAGGCTCAGCAATCGCTGCCTTTACCGGCTTTTTATGGGGTGCTAAATATGGACAAATTTCTTATGATATGGGGTTTTTAACCGGTGTGAAAGCTTTTGTAGCTGTCGTCGTTGGAGGGGTTGGAAGTATACCTGGAGCTATGTTGGGAGGTTTTGTATTAGGTGTAGCCGAGATTCTCTCGGTAGCATTGCTCCCTACTAGATTCGCCGAGTATCGAGATGGAATAGTTTTTGCCATTCTTATATTAGTTTTACTCATCAAGCCTTCAGGAATTATGGGAGTGAAGGAGGAGATTCGAGTATGAACCAGAAGAGAAGAATCATTCCAGAATTTTGGTTCATAATTGGAGGCTGTCTCCTCTTCCTTATCATCTTCATTCTTTCCCGGACTCTCAACCGATATCTGATTCATATTATTGTCCTTATGGGCATATATTCAATCGCTACCGTGAGTCTTAACTTGACCAATGGATATACCGGTCTTTTTTCTCTTGGACATGCTGCATTTATGGCGATCGGTGCCTATACTTCTACCTTGCTGGCTTTTCCGCTCCATCTCAGGGAGTCATACGAACTTCCACTTTTACCCGCTTTCTTGACTGGTGCCGATGGAGCCATGCCCTTTATCGTTGCTTTAATCGCCGGAGGAGTGTTTGCTGCACTATCAGCAATTCTAATTGGAGCCCCGGTTCTCCGATTAAGAGGGCACTATCTCTCAGTTGCTTCATTGGGTTTCATGGTCATAGTGACCACCTTTGCCAAAACTCTTAAGGGGATCACCCGGGGATCAATGGGAATCAATGCCATACCTTCTTATACCAATATCTATTGGACCTATTTATGGCTCCTCATCGCAATATATGTGGTTTGGAGAATAGTTCATTCCCGTTTTGGGCGTGCTATGATGGCAATCCGAGATGATGAAACCGCCGCTCAGGTTTTGGGGATTTTTCCGATGAAGTATAAACTGTTGTCTTTTGTTGTTGGTGCTTTTTTTGCCGGCGTGGCCGGTGGTTTATTTGCTCATTTTACCAAAGCCATACGTCCTTTTGAGTTTTCATTTGCCATGACCTTCCAAATAGTGATCATGCTTATTGTGGGAGGGATGGGCACCATGAGCGGACCTTTAGTTGGGACATTCTCTTTAATGGCTTTTCGTTATGCGCTTAAACCAGTCGAAGAACACCTGAAAGTCTATGGTTTTATCGAATTGGTTTATGCGGCTCTCCTCATTATTATTATGCTCTGGAAACCTGAGGGTATTATGGGGAAAAGACAATTGAAAAGATAAGAAAGAAGGGATGGATATGTCAAAAAAAGTATATCATCCAGAGATGACCTATACCATTTTTAAAGAAGGAAAATTTAACAAAGCAATTTTTGGGGTGGGATCGGCAGAAAATCACGGATTTCACCTTCCTTTTGGTAATGATACCTTAGTATCTCATGCGATTGCTATGGCAGTTGCCCAAAAAGTTGATGGCATGTTAGTTCTTCCTCCGGTGAATGTTGGAGTAAGCCACCATTATGATGATTTTCTCTTTACTTTAACCCTCCGACCCGAGGTTTTGGTTGAGGTTTTGAAAGACATGCTCAATTCTACTATTCGCCAGGGAATCAATCGGATTATTATCATTAATGGTCATGATGGAAATATTGCTCCGATTGAAATTGCTGCACGTTCAGTGAAAGTAGCTAATCCCGAAGCTTTTATCGCTTCTTTAGATGCCTGGTGGGTTAAGGCTGGAGAATTATTACCTCAAGATACTTTTGAGGTCTGGAATGGACTGGGTCACGCCGGGGAAGGAGAGACATCAATGTCTCTGTATCTTTTCCCAGAATTATGCCAACCGGAAGAAGCACAGGGAGTGGTCCCTGATCTTCCAGAGGGATTAGACATAAAATGGAAATTTAATGAAATAACACCTTATGGAGCAACTGGTGATCCGACCAAAGGAACCGCAGAAAAAGGGGAAAAGATGTTTAATGCTTTGGTGGATTATATTGTGAAATCGATTCAAGATTTAGAAAAGAATCAGTGGAAATATGGCGTCATGATGAAAATGTAGAGCAATACCCTATCGAACCTTTTCATAAAAGGATTTGCTTGAGAATCACTTTGAGTTCTTAATTACATTCTGGAGGAAAAAGATGGATATACCCTGGGTGTCAATAGGACGGATTTCTGATTTCGAAGGGAAAGTCGTTGAACTGCGTGGATGGCTTTCGAATAAACGATCAAGCGGGAAGGTCGCCTTTCTGATTATCCGCGATGGATCGGGCTTTATTCAAGGAACGGCATTTGTTGGAGATTTTTTTACCAAGGATCAATTAGATGAGATTAAAAGAATACCGATTGAATCATCCATCCTAATACAAGGAAAAGTGCGTCGAGAAGAACGTGCTCCTGGGGGGTATGAGTTGGAAATCAGCTCTTTTCAATTGGTTTTTCCTTCCGAAGAATATCCTATTCAAAAAATGGAACACTCGGTAGACTATCTAATGGAACGTCGACACCTCTGGCTCCGCTCCAAAAAACAAAATGCCTTACTGCGAATTCGGAACGTGGTTATGATGAGTATCCATGAGTTTTTACAAAGTGAAGGATTTATCTTGCTCGATTCCCCAATTTTAACTCCAGCAGCCTGTGAAGGTACTTCGACTTTATTTGAACTCCAGTACTTTGATATCGGGAAGGCTTATTTATCTCAAAGTGGTCAACTCTACATGGAGGCTGGAGCAGCTGCTTTTGGGAAAGTATACTGTTTAGCCCCAACCTTTCGAGCTGAAAAGTCAAAAACCCGACGCCATCTTACCGAATTCTGGATGTTGGAGCCGGAAGTTGCTTACTATGATTGGCAGGATAACATGGTTCTTCAAGAAAAATTAGTGAGTTTTATCGTCAATCAAGCGTTAAAAAAATGCCAAAATGAATTAGAGATTCTTGAACGAGATACCACTCCTCTCCAGAAAATTCAACCACCTTTTCCCCGGATTTCTTATACCGAAGCCATCGAGGTTCTTAAAAAGAAGGGGTCTCCAGCTCAATGGGGTGATGACTTCGGAGGAGATGAAGAAACTATGATATCCGAAGACTTCGAACGCCCGGTTTTTATTCATCATTATCCAGCACATATCAAAGCTTTTTATATGCAACCGGATCCGGAAAATCCGACCATGGTTCTAAACGATGATCTTATTGCCCCGGAAGGTTATGGGGAGATTATTGGGGGGAGTGAACGTATTCATGACCTGGCTTTGTTAGAGAAAAGGTTAGAAGAGCATCATCTTCCCAGGGAGGCTTTTGAGTGGTATTTGGATCTCCGTCG
>NZ_DAOLQM010000172.1:0-4687 GCF_035418125.1 Atribacter sp.
TTGACATTTTTATTTTAATTAAAAAAGTACTTTAATGTCAAGCTATTTCCCAATATTATTATAAATATATTTAGAAACGATTCAATTTGAAATAAAAAAGGGGGAAATTCTAAATTAATGGCTAAATTGAAAGTAGGCTGGGTAAAAGACTGAAAAATCTTGAAACTAACCCAGCCCTTTTAACATGATTTACTCACTTACATCAATAAGGACTTTTAATGAGCCTCGAGAAGGATTGAGTGCGGTTTCAAAAGCATCATACACTTGGTCTAAACTAAAATGATGGGTCACTAAGCCATCGGTTTTCATTCGGCCATCATTTAGATATTGAATAGTCGCTTCATAGTCGACAGCGGTATACATAATAGTTCCAATGATTTCCAATTCCCTATCCTGAACATAGGCCATATTAACCGGTATTTTCCCTTCGGGTACTCCAACCATAATAATTTTACTCCCTTTACGAGCCAAATTTATGGCAGTATCCAAAGTTATTTCATTGCCAACACAATCAAAAACTATATCAGGGCAATCGGAACCAAAATATTTCTTAACTACTTGATAAATATCTTCTTTCTTTGGATTCACAACCATAGTTGCACCGGATTTCTTAGCTAATTCTAACCTAATGTCAACAGGATCAGAAACAAGAATTTGTTTCGCTCCAGCAACAAAGGCAGCTTGGAGGGTTGCCTGTCCAATCATACCGGCACCGATGATAATTATATTCGCTCCGGTTAACATTTTTGCCTGACGAACGGCATGAACCCCTACCGCAAGAGGTTCAATCAATACTGCTTTATCGGCATCCCAATCTTTGGGAAGCTTAAAAACTTCATCAGCTTTAACAACTAAATACTCAGATTGCCCACCATAATATCCAACACATCCTATTACTTGAAGCTTTTCACAAATATTGTATCTTCCGGTCCGGCAGTTATAACATTCACCACAAACTAAATTTGGTTCAATCGTCACTAAATCACCTTTGGCTAAATTTTTTACCTGACTCCCAACCTCATCGACTATCCCTGCCACTTCATGCCCTAAAACCATAGGAGGATGTACAAAAGGATGTGTGCCCTGATAGGCATGCATATCTGAACCACATACCCCTACTCTTTGTACTTTAATTCTAATTTCATCCGGTTTGACCTCTGGAATTGGTCCTTCTTTTTGCTCAAACTTTCTAAGATCGACTAATTCTACATATCGCATATGAGACCCCCCTTTCATTTGTATATACTTATAAGCACCCTATATTTCTATTAAACTTAATGCCATTCATTTCGGGGAAATAAAATTATCCTTTTATAGATTGTTCGATCTGATTGATTTAGCAAGTAAAATACACATTCGGCAATTTCTTCTGGCTTGGTAACTTCATTGATATCTCCCTGATAAGGAGAATCACCATGCCAAAGCGGAGTATCAACTGCTCCGGGGCAGATAGTGGCAATAATAATTCCATAGGGTTTAACTTCTTGAGCTAAAGCATCAGCCATACCAATCATACCATGCTTCGATGCTCCATAGGCAACTTCTAAAGGAATACCACGGGTTCCAGAGACCGAGGATATGTTAATGATCCTTCCCCTTTTTCTTTCCATCATATAGGGGAGCACTAACCGTGTACAAAAAAGTGTTCCTTTTAAATTGATATCGATGATTTTACTTATACGATCAATACCCTGTTTATAAAATTCGATTCCTTGATAAATCCCTGCGTTATTGATCAAAACATCAATCGGCCCGTAATTGGTTTCAATTTCCTCATAGGCTTTTTGTATTTGATCTGGCTCGGTAACATCAACCTGATAGGCAAATATACGATCATTTCCTTTTTTTACTAAAGAATCCAGTCGATCAATATTACGAGCAAAACCGAACACGTTAAAGCCATTTTTAGCCAATTTTCTTGCAATTGATTCTCCAATTCCTCGGCTAGCTCCAGTCAGGACAATGTTTTTTATATCCATATTCAGCATGCCTCCTATTCCTAATCGATCATCTTCCCCATTTCGTTACCATAATAACCCCTACCAATGAAATAGCGCCACCAACTAACGATAATAGTGAAGGAATTTCTTTTAACCATAACCAGGCTATAAATATCGCCAGGGCAGGTTGTAAGTAAATAAAGCTCGACACCACAGCTACCGGCGTTTTAGAAAGAGCATAAGTCCAGGTTAAATAACCAATGGCTGCTGGAAATAAACCCAAGTAAATCACTGAAAGGGTATGAGAAAATGCTGCCTGATTGATGGCTGAAAAGAAACCCGGAGCAAAATAAAGCAGAAAAATTGTACCTCCCCAAATGGTATAACAAGTGAGTTCTAAGGGAGAGTATTTTATAAAGTACGGTTTTTGGTAAACGATATATACACTGGAAGAGAAAGCCGCAACCAGAATAAGGAATACACCAACATTTAGACTAAAACCTTGATTTTCACCTAAAACAATAAGTATCCCTCCAAAAAAACTGATTAGAATACCCATCCATCCAATTTTTTTAAGGTTTTCATTCAGAAAAAGGAAAGCTAAAAGAGATGAAAATATCGGACTCAAGGCAATAATCAGGCTGGCAGTTCCCGCAATGACTGTTTTTTCCCCATAGACTAAAGCTACGTGATAAATTGTTATACCTAAAATTCCTTGGACAACAACCGCTGGTAAGTCTCTAAGCTTAGGAAAGCGAACCTTTCTGGTCATTAAAGCATAAACAATTAGAAATCCTGATGCAACTAAAAACCGCAATAAAGCAAGATGCCCGGGTTGATAAGACTTCAATCCATCCCGTATGCCTGCAAAAGCCGAAGACCAAAAAAGGACGCTAATTGTTACTGCGAAAATTGCCTTTTTATCCATAGTATGGTGGGTTTATTGGAGTGATCTAATCAGCCGATCTAATCCAACGCTGACCTCGTTTTCAAAATGATAACGGATTATTTTTCTCTTTCCATTTTGGAGGGCATAATAATCCCCTAAGGCTTGAAATTTTATGAGTGCACCAAAACTCACCTGTGATTCCCAAGAACCAGCTTCATTAGGTATTGGAACATCAACATTTGGTTCTGAGGTAAACTGGATAAAATATCCATTTCCTGCATCTCCCTTATGAAGCTGACCAGTTGAATGCAAAAAACGAGGACCATATCCTACTGTAGTAGCAACTTGGAAGGAATCTCGAAGCACTGTACACAATCTTTGAAGTAAACATTCAGTTTCACGATTAGGATAAATATAAGCTTGAATGGCAATATAATCTCCAGGGTGACAGGGACTTAAAAAATTCCTCAAAGCTTCATAAGGATCATGAGCTTCAATGTCACCATACACAATCATCTCGTCCTGTTTTACCAATGGCCCAGGTTCGTCAATCGGAGATCCCTCAGAATACTTCTTAATAATCTGACGAGTTATTTTTTTGGAAATTTCAACGTTTGGTTGATTAAATGGATTAATCTCAAGACGATAACCGGCTACAGCAGTAGCTAATTCCCAGAGAAAAAACTGACCAGCAATATCATAATAATCCTTGAGTTCCAGATGTATTACCGGTTGTCCAGATAAAACTAAATTATTGATCTTTCCTATCCAGGACAATTCGGTCAAAGGGAGAGACATAACAATAAAGAGTCGGTCTTTAAAGTAAAACATGGGATCACCCAGAGATTCTTTGACAACCGGCAAGATCCCTTTTTTTTCTTTTCCAGTGCTCTCGGCTATGAGTTGCTCAACCCAGTCACCAAAGCTTTGAATATCCGGAGTGAGTATATAGGTCGCTTTATCTCTCCAGTTTTTTGCCATTTCCGCTAATAATACCCCTATAAATGCTGCTGGATTGTCTTTATAGGGAATATCTGGTTGGCATCTTTTCATCATGACTTGAGCTCTTTCTAATAAGAGGGAGATATCTATTCCAATCATAGCTGCTGGAACCAAACCAAAGTGGGAGAGAGCGGAATAACGACCACCTAAATTCGGGTTATTAAGGAAAGTTTTGCGAAAATGATAGGTTTGGGCTATTTCGATCAAACTGCTTTCTGGATCTGTTATAAGAATAAAATGCTTCCCTGCCTCTGCTTTTCCAAGTTTATCAACTAAAAAAGTATAAAAATATTTAAAAAAAGAAAGAGTCTCAATCGTACCCCCTGATTTTGTAGAAACAATAAACATGGTATTATGGGGATCAAGACGTCTGGTATAGGACTGGATCATCCCGGGGTCAGTACTATCTAAAATCCAAAGATCAAGGTATCCTTCTTTTACTCCAAAGGTTTTTCGATATACTTCTGGAGCCAAGCTTGATCCTCCCATCCCCATAAGAATAACTTGCTTATATCCTTCCATCAACAATTCATTTACAAAATTATTTATTTCTTTTATTTCACCAGTTATTTCTTGAGCAATCTCCAGCCATGCTAAACGATTTGAAATTTCTTCTGGGCTATTTTTCCATACTGTAAAATCATGATCCCAAATTCGTTTCATTATTTGGGTGTTTTCCATTTCTAAAAGTGCATTTTCAATAAGACCTTGATAATTTTGTAAATGAATATTTTTCATTAATTTCTTCATAAAAACCTCCATACCATAAATCATCGAACGATTTATTTTTTGAGGATACCCGAGAAAAATATATTTTGTAATCCATTTTTTTCAAATTCATCTTCATATTTTTCCC
>NZ_DAOLQM010000173.1:0-4686 GCF_035418125.1 Atribacter sp.
GGGCAGGGATAGAGGGTTGAAGTTTTCTTTTGTAAAATTTGTTCCATATTGTTATAAACATGCCAACCAGAATGAGCAATGGTCTTAGTTCCAGCCCTTTCACCGAAGGCGTCTGCTGTGGCTTTATCTTTAAAAAGTAAAGTAAGCAAAGTGGCACATTCTCCATTTTGGTCGTTTATGGTCCTAAAGCCGATATTCGGAATCTTGGCTAAGGCGGTTTTTAGCTTACTCTTCTTTTCTCGAAGCGTTTTAAGGATTTTATCCACTTTTCGAGCCTGGGCTAAAGCAAATGCTCCGGTCAATTCGTTCATGCGAAGATCCAACCCTACAATGCTTCTTTTCCCAACCTCAACACCGGCCCGCATGGGTTTGTGGCCTTGATCATGAAATCCAAAAGCCCGTTCGTAATAGTCATCGTTATCCGTCACTACAATACCACCATCGCCAGCAGTGATCGTTTTAAAAACATTCAACGAGAAAGCAGCAATATCTCCAATGCTCCCAACTCTCTTCCCTTGGAAGGATGCCCCGGCAGCTTGAGCACAGTCTTCAATGACCAATAACCTATGCCGTCGGGCGATATCCATGATAGCATCCATCTGGCAAGGATTTCCCAGCATGTGTACTGGCATGATGGCTTTCGTCTTGTTGGTAATCTTTTTTTCTACATCATGAGGGTCAAGAGTCAGTGATTCGTCGATTTCGACCAGAACAGGAATAGCTCGGGATACAATAATACTTGAAATAGAAGCAATAAAGGTATATCCGGGAACGATAACCTCATCACCAGGCCCAATACCAAGAGCAGCCAAACCGGTGAGCAATGCGCTGGTTCCGCTATTCACCGCAACTGCATGCTTGACTCCGATCAACTGAGAAAATTCTTGTTCAAGAGTAAATACTTTCTTTTTAAAACTGGGATCGTCTTCTGAACCATAACGAAAAAGATATCCCGACTCTAGAACATCCATCACTTCTTTTTTCTCTTCTTCACCAATTACATATGAACCCGGTCCTCCAAAAGTCGGTTTGACAGTCATTGATCTTCCTCCTTTATCGGGCAACTTTTACCCATTTTCCTTTTTGTTGGCTTTCCACAATTGCGTCGACGATACAACTAATATCATAACCGTCATGAAAAGTAGCATAATCAGGCTTTTTGTTTGAAGCATTTTTTGCATCAAGAACTGCACGATAATAAGCCAGCAGGCTATTTTTAAGGCTATCCAACCAACCTTCAGGATGTCCGCCTGGTGCAAGCACATAACCTCGACACTTTGGATCAAGCTGATTCGGATCTCTCATGAAATAGGCATTCGGTTGGTTGCGATAACCGATCCACATTCGATCCCCTTCTTCCTGATTCCAATAAAAGGATTGGTTTGATCCATCAATTTCGATATTCAAACAACATTTTCTTCCCGCACTTATTTGTGAAACATAGAAAACCCCGCTAGCTCCATTTTCTAACCGGATTAAGACTGCTCCCCAATCCTCTGACTGTATCGGTATTTCTTCGTAATCGGTAGGTTCACGATTTTCACTAAAAGTCTCAACGATTTTTGATTTTTTCCTCACTGGTATCACGGTTGATAAGTCGGCAAATACCTTGGTGATTTTGAGCCCGGTTAGTGTTTGAGCAAGATCACACCAGTGTGAACCGATATCTCCAATTGCTCGAGTTGCTCCACCATACTTTGGTTCTATGCGCCAGTTATAATCGGTTTCATAAAAAAGCCAATCTTGCAAATAAGACCCATGGATTAAATTAACTTTTCCCAGCTCCCCCTTCTGAATCCGGTGTTTCATATCTTGGACTAAAGGATACATTCTATAGTTAAAATTAACTCCATGTACTACTCGGTATTTTTCAGCTAATTCCAACATTTTACTTGATTCAAAGCGATTCATACCTAAGGGTTTTTCGGAGAAGATGTGTTTACCGGCTTGAATAATAGCGGTATTGATTTCCAGATGAAGATGATTAGGCGTGCAGTTATGAATAACTTGAACATCCGGATCATTGATGAGGTCATGATAGTTACCATAAGCACGAGGGATAAAAAAATCCGCAGCTTTTTTTTGAGCTAATTCCTCATTTGCTTCGGCAACCGCGACTACTTCGACAAAACCCAAACGTCTTAAAGCATCAATGTGCACCGTTCCAACAAAACCGGTACCAATAATTCCTACCTTTATTCTTTCCATATGAACCTCCTTCTCCTTTTTTTAATTCTTATTATTATCACTTTTTATCGAAATCATTGATTAGGTCTTTAATTATAATTTTTAGACCTTAAAATCTCACTGCTTCTTTTCAATCCATAACCGGTAAATGGTCTTTCCCAATCAAGACACAAAAATTTCTCTAAGCAGAATCTATCTCCCCTCATAAAAGAATCTAAGGTTCCTAATATGATCCGGTAAATAATGCTATTTCTATTGAATAACTTCCAATAAAGAGAGCATTGAGGCACCAAGTGCCCCCGCCCAATCATCTAAAGAAGAAATTCTCATTTCTAACTTTTGACTGAGTACCGACAAAGAATTCTTTTTAATAATATGTTGGATTGGCTCAATTAATAATTGATTGGCATGTTTTAACCGACCACCAAAAATAATCAGAGGTATACCAGTAAAATTAATTACTTGGGCGGCCACCGCTCCGATGCGTTCACCCGATTCAGTTATCAACCGATAACTCAATTTATCTCCCTTTCTGGCTTCATTGATGATATTCTCAATGTTTATTTCTTGATTATGCAAGCTCGATTGCACACCATTTTCAATAAACTTTTTGGCATTACGGATAATCGCAGCAATTGATGTATACACTTCTAAACATCCACGGTTTCCACAACCACAGGACGGTCCGTTTTCATCAACTATAAAGTGTCCAATTTCTCCGGAAATACCAAAAGGACCACGATAAATTTTGCCATCCATTACTATTGATAACCCAATCCCCACATCAAGATAAAAATATAAAAATTCTTTTAAATTTCTTGCCACTCCGTGATTTTGCTCAACGTAAGCCACCGTTCTGCACACGTCATCTAAATAAACGTGAAGTTTAAATTTTTCTTCAAGAAACTTTTTGATTGGAAAATCATTTAAATCCTCCCGCTGGGGAGAACAAAGTGATGTCCCAGTAACAGTTTCCACTATACCGGTACTGGCAATACCAATTGATTTTATATTTTCATTACTATCTAAAATCTTTTTGATTTGATCTTCCAGATTATTTTTAATTGGTTCGTTTTTTTGAACTTTTATCGTTCCGCTTTGAAATATATCTCCAACACAATTGGAAATAACCCAGTTAATATAGGATCCTCCCAACTCAATTCCTAATGCCTTGCCAAAGTTGGGATTAATACTGAGCAATCGGGCGGGTCTCCCACCGGTTTTATCATCCCAGCCACTTTCCGCTACCTTGCCATCTGAAATTAACTTATCAACATATTTGGCAATAGTTAGAATTCCAATACCAGTTGCTTTCGATAAATCATTTCTCGAAAGAGACCCATTTTCTTTTATAATTCGATATATTAATTCTGATTTGGGAGGATTTTTCATTTTATTTTTTCCAGATTATGGAAATACCCCCCTAATTTTTTTGGCTTTTATTACTCGGTCAATTGCTAACATATAAGCTGCCGTTCTCAAACTTACCCCTCTTTGTTGGTGAATAACCCACACTTCATTGAAAGCTCTTTTCATTATTCTCATCAATAATTCATTAACCTCGCTCTCGTCCCACATCAGTGATTGTATATTTTGCACCCACTCGAAGTAAGAAACTACCAAACCACCAGCACTTAACAGAATATCCGGAATCACAATAATACTTCGGGATGATAATATTTCATCAGCTTCAACCAAAGTTGGCCCGTTAGCAGCTTCAGCGATTATTTTGGTATTTAACTTTTTTGCTATGGAAGCATTGATTTGGTTTTCTTTAGCAGCTGGGATAAAAAGGTCAACTGTGAAGTAGAAAATTTCTTCTTTGGGAAATTCTGTTACACCTGGGGCTTTATACCCCTTGATTGTCTTGCTGGGATTGTTGTTTACATAATTAATAAGGTCATCAATATCTAAACCAGATTCTCGATATACGCCACCACTTATATCACATATTGCAATAATCTTAGAACCTTGATGAGCGAGAAGCTGGGCTAAGATGCTTCCAACTTTTCCAAAACCTTGTATGGAGACTTTGGCATTAACCAGTGAAAATCCTAACCAAGGAGCTATATCATTAATGATATAGACTACCCCTCGACCGGTTGCTCCTTGTCTTCCCAAGGTACCCCCGATTTCTAGGGGTTTTCCAGTAACAACCCCAGGGACTGAATACCCTTTGAACATGCTATAAGTATCCATAATCCATCCCATGACTTCATCATTGGTGTTAATATCCGGGGCTGGAATATCTTTTTCTGGACCAATAAGTGGGAGGATCATCGCAGTATAACGACGTGTAATGCGTTTTAATTCTTCTCTTGATAAATGGGACGGATCACAGCAAATAGCACCTTTAGCGCCTCCGAAAGGGATATTTACTACGGCACTTTTCAAGGTCATTAAAGCTGCTAAGGTTTTTACAATATTTATATCCACATCAGTTGAATACCTTAGTCCGCCCTTACATGGTCCCCGGCTACTTGAATATTGAACTCGATA
>NZ_DAOLQM010000174.1:0-1670 GCF_035418125.1 Atribacter sp.
AGTCCAGGTGCGGAGTACTTTTTCTCAGGAAGAAGGGACGTGGGTGGAAAAGATGCGATCGATGGAAGATGTTAAAGTGAGGGCGATTACCCATAATGGAAATGTTATCAAGGTGGTTTTTCTCGAAGTTCCCGATCGACCGGGTATCGCAGCCCTTATTTTTAAAGAGTTGGCTGATTGTTCAGTTTCGGTTGATATGATTATTCAAAGCGAAGGTCGAGAGGATAAAAAAGACGTAGCCTTTGTCATATCCCGAGAAGATGTAAATCGCTTAAAAAAAGTGGTGGACAATTTAAACCGAAAGATTCAATTCAAAGGAGTCAAACTGGATGAAGCGGTAGCGAAGATTTCCATCGTTGGAGCGGGTATTGCCAGCGATCCCAATATTGCCTATCGAATGTTCCACGTTCTTTCTGAGCAGGAGATTAATATTGATATGATCAGTACCTCGAATTTGAGAATATCATGTTTAATTCCCAATTCGAGTATCAATGAGGCCGTACAGGCGCTTCATAAAGAATTTATCGAAGATGAGGAGGTCTCTATCCATGAAGAGTTATAATGTCGCGGTAGTCGGAGTAACCGGAGCAGTTGGTCAGGAAATGTTAAGAATTCTTGAAGAAAGAAATTTTCCGGTTAAACGATTAAAACCGCTGGCATCACAGCGATCGGCTGGAAAGATCGTTACTTTTTGTGGTGAAAAGATCCCAGTCGAAGTTCTGTCGGCGGAAAGCTTTCAAGGAATAGACATCGCATTGTTTAGTGCCGGAGCATCGATAAGTAAGGAGTTTGCTCCTCTCGCTGGCCAAGAGGGGTGCATTGTTATTGATAATTCATCGGCATTTCGTCAGGACCCCAATATTCCATTGATTGTTCCAGAAGTCAATCCCGATGCCGTTATTGATTATAATAAGAAAAATATTATTGCCAACCCAAATTGTACGACAATTGTCACAGTTGTTCCTTTGAAACCGCTTCATGATTATGGAAGGATCAAAAGAGTCGTGGCGTCAAGCTATCAAGCTGCTTCCGGTGCTGGTGCCAAGGCAATGCAGGAATTAGAAGACCAAGTGAAAGAGTATGCTTTTGGTCGAGAGATGGTAGCCGGAGTTTTTCCCTACCAAATTGCTTTTAATCTTATTCCTCAGATCGACGTATTTCTGGATAATTTTTATAGCAAAGAGGAAATGAAAATGGTTTGGGAAACTCAAAAAATCATGGGTGAGCCTGATATACAACTGACGGCAACCTGCGTCCGGGTTCCAGTGCTCCGTGCTCATTCGGTATCGATGAATATTGAAACTGAAAAGAAGATCACTCGAGATAAGGCTATCGAACTTCTTTCTGCTTTTCCAGGGGTGACCGTTCAGGACGATCCGGCCAATCGAGTTTATCCCATGCCCTGGTTAGTTTCTGGAAAAGATAACTGTTATGTTGGGCGAATTCGTGAAGACATTTCTTGCCCCAACGGATTGAATTTCTGGGTAGTTGGCGATCAAATCCGTAAAGGTGCAGCTCTTAACTCTATACAAATTGCCGAATTGCTGATTGAAAAAAAATTAGTATAATAATTCAGGAAAAAAGTGCGAGAGTGGCGGAATGGCAGACGCGCTGGACTTAGGATCCAGTGGAGAAATCCGTAGGGGTTCAACTCCCCTCTCTCGCACCAG
>NZ_DAOLQM010000174.1:1770-4680 GCF_035418125.1 Atribacter sp.
AAATTTTCTTTATAAAAACCGACTTCAACCTAACCTTGATTTTTTTTTCAGAAAGCTTACAATAAAAAAATGACTAAAAGCGGTTTCAGAGAATATAACAGAATATTACAGGCAATATTATGAGAATAACTATTGAAGAGGTAGCTAAAAGAGCTGGAGTTTCCAAAGCAACTGTCTCGAGGGTTCTCAACAACAAATCCTGGGTTGCTCCCGAAACCCGTCAAAAGGTTTTAAAAGCTATCGAGCAGCTGAACTTTTCACCCAGTGAATTTGCCAAGCGGCTCGGGAGTCACAGCGAGCGCTTGGGCATTGTTGGAGCTCTTATTTCTGAATCCTACTACGGATCCTTGTTCGACAATTTCCTTTTATTTGAAATACTCAAAGGCATTGGAGAAATTGTTGACGAACATCGTGAAAGCTTACTACTCAAAACCATCAAATATGCTGATCATCAAAAAATCAGAGAAAAGAAGAGTTTTTCTTTTTATGGCAATCAGAAGATAGTTGATGGAATTATTATTGCTGGGATACCGGTTCGTGAACAATTGATAAAAGATCTGATTTTAAAAGGTCATCTGCTGGTTACGATTGGGAGATACCAATCGGCACCTTATCGGGTTTTGGTTGATAATTATGGTGGTTTGTATAAACTAACCGACTATCTAATCAGTCTGGGTCATACCAAAATCGCTCTTATCAGTGGCCCCCTTGAGTTTTATTCTTTTCACGATAAATTATTAGGATTCCAAGATTCATTAAAAAACCATGGAATAGAAGTCGATCCCAAGCTGATTATTGAAGAAAAAGGCGATCCGACTCAAGGTGGGTACTGGGGAATGGAGAAAATACTAACTTTTAAGGAACAGCCTACGGCAGTTTTAGTCACCGATATGAATATGATGGCTGGCGTTTTTCGCTACCTTCAAGAGAGAAAAATTCGAGTTCCTGATGATATTTCCATAGCCGGATATCGAGGGGAAGATTTTAATTCGTTATTTACTAAAAGTGTAACCCGAATAAAAATTGGCGAAAGAAATATCGGTCGGGTAGCAGCACGGTTACTTTATGATATTTTGAACAATTTAGTTGGATCTCGCATGGATATCACTCTTTCAACCGAGCTGGTTATAGGTGAAACCTGTAAAAAATTAGAATAGTCAGGAGAAGAGAGTTGAATTAAAATGGTTTTTCCATTAGCAGGAGATAGGAAAACCAAGTTGAAAGTACCATCTTTAGAATCTATTTAAAGGATTCTTGGCCAATGATGTCACAGAGCATGCTTCGATTGATTGTGGAAAGAAAAGAACAGGGTGGGTGAGAATGATTGATGAGAATAAAGTCAAGATTGAATATTTCGATGTTAATGCTGGTTCCTATCATAGCGTTGTTGGTGGTGGTTATCGTTATCCCTGGGATATGGGCGATTATTTTAAGTTTTACCCAATATACGCCAGGTAATGTTCCGATTTTTAACGATATCCAAAATTATGTTCAAATTATTCGAGATCGGTTTTTCAAGAATGCTTTAGCAAATAATTTAATTTTTGTAGTAGTGGTCGTCGCTTTAGAATTTATCATTGGATTGGGAAGCGCTTTGTTATTGAACCGAAAGTTTCCCCTCCAAAAACTTTGGGTTTCATTGCTTATCGCCCCTTATTGCATCAGCGAAGTTGTAGCGTGTGTTATGTGGAGATATATGCTTGATCCGAGCTACGGATTTGTAAATTATGCTCTTTCTTTCCTTGGTTTGGGACCAATTGCCTGGTTTGGGACGGTAACTTCCTCTTTTATTGGCATCATCATTGTTACAGTTTGGAAAAATTTCCCTTTTATAATGATTATTGCCTATTCAGCCCTGACCGCCATGCCCCAGGAAGTGATCGAGGCTTCAAAAATCGATGGGGCAAATCGCATACAAACCTTTCGATTCGTAGTGTTTCAACTGATCAAACCCGCTCTGTTGGTTGGTTTAACCTTTAGGATAATTTTTGCTCTTCGAGAATTTGGGATAATCTGGATTCTCACTGAGGGTGGTCCAGCAGGAGGAACGGAGATTTTGCCCATTTATCTTTATCGCCAAACCTTTCGGTATTATGAATTCGGAAGGGGAGCAGCCACAACTACCATCATGCTAATAGTAACCATATTGATTTCGATTCCTTTAGTGAGAAGGATCTATAAAGGGATGTATGAAAAGATATATTAAAACCCACCCGATTTCGATGGCAAGGAGTGAAAAAAAATGATAACCCACAAGAGAAGAAACTTGCTCATAGAAAAAATTCTTCCCGGCATTTTGTTAGCCATTGTGGTAATGTGGGCTTTCTTTCCCATTGTCAATGCGATCATAGGCTCATTAAAAATGCCCCTCCATATCTGGGATTTCCCGCCAAGATTTTTTGGTCCTTTTTACTCTCTCACCAATTATCAGGAACTGGTCAAAGATTGGCCACAATATTTCGGCAATTTGGTGAATAGCCTTATCGTGACTTCTGGAACAGCTTTGGTGGTGATTCTTTGTTCGATATTCGGAGCTTACGCTTTTTCTCGTTTTTCTCACCGCCTGGTGAGGATGTCAACCCTATTTACGATTATCATCAGAATGATTCCTCCCATAATTGTGGTCATACCATTATTTCCAATTTTTAATACTTTTGGTTTAGTTGATAAACATATCACTCTCATCATGCTCTATGCTGCCTTCATGGTGAGCATTACCACGTTGCTGATGAAGACCTTTGTTGATGATGTACCGGTCGCCTTAGAAGAGGCAGCGCTCATCGATGGATGTTCAAGGTTTCAGGCCTTTTTAAAGATCACGATTCCGCTATCGGCACCAGGTATTGTGGCAGCGGTTATTTTCACCGCAATCTTCGCTTGGAATGAGTACTTATTTGCCTTTATTTTTAC
>NZ_DAOLQM010000175.1:0-4642 GCF_035418125.1 Atribacter sp.
AATTATGATTTTGATGCAATTGAGTTGGAATGGCAAAAAAAGTGGTCTGACCATCGCCTCTTTCAGGTAGAAACCAACCCCGAACGAAGAAAATACTATGTTTTAGAAATGTTTCCTTATCCTTCTGGTGATCCTCATATGGGTCACGTTAAGAATTATGTGATTGGAGATGTCGTAGCCCGGTATTTTACCCGCAAAGGCTTTAATGTTCTCCATCCCATGGGCTATGACTCTTTTGGTTTGCCTGCGGAAAATGCTGCAATTAAAAACAACATTCATCCATCGGTTTGGACTCATGATAAAATAGATAAAATGCGTGAAGTTTTAAAACGAATTGGTATCAGTTATGATTGGCGGAGAGAAGTCATAACCTGTGAACCAGAATACTATAAATTTACTCAGTGGTTTTTCCTGCAATTTTATAAAAACAACTTAGCCTATAAAAAAGCCGGTCAAGTAAATTGGTGTCCTTCTTGCGCCACAGTTCTCGCCAACGAACAGGTTGTGGAAGGGAACTGTGAACGATGTGGAACACCGGTTATTCGAAAAATGCTTAGCCAATGGTATTTAAAAATCACCCAATATGCTGAGGCTTTGTTGAATGATATCGACACTCTTGGAGAATGGCCGGAACGAGTTCTCGCTATGCAGAGGAATTGGATTGGTCGGAGCGAAGGTGCTTACATAGATTTTTCTCTTCCGGATTTAAACCAGTCAATCAGAGTATTTACCACCCGGCCTGATACCGTCTTTGGTGTGACTTTTTTTGTCTTAGCTCCCGAACATCCTTTGGTTGACGAGCTGGTTGCAGGAACACCCTACCAAGATGAAGTTATTAAATTTCGAGAAAAAATTTCTCGAAAAAGCGATATCGATCGGATGTCGGAAACCTTAGACAAGGACGGAATGTATATCGGAAAGGAAATCGTGAATCCCATTAACGGGGAGAAGATTCCGATCTGGATAGCTGACTACGTGCTCCTTGAATATGGAACTGGTGCAGTTATGGCGGTTCCTGCTCATGATGAACGTGATTACCAGTTTGCAGTTAAATATAATTTGCCGATTCGCCAAGTTATCCAACCTCTTCAGTCGGATAACAAAGAGAAATGTTATGCTGGTTCAGGATTAATGGTTAATTCAGGAGATTATAGTGGTTTGCCTTCGGAAGAAGGAAAAAGAAAAATAATTTCCTATATAGAAGAGAAAGAAATTGGCAAGGGAGCGGTTACTTATCGTTTAAGAGACTGGTTAATTTCTCGGCAAAGATATTGGGGAGCTCCTATTCCCATTTTATACTGTAATCGTTGTGGTGAAGTACCGGTTTCAGAAAAAGACCTTCCCGTGCTTCTTCCTAAAAATGTTGACTTCCAACCGGGTGGTCCTTCACCATTAGCTCGGAGTGACGAGTTTGTCAATACCGTTTGCCCGATTTGTGGTGGTCCGGCAAAAAGAGAAACCGATACCATGGATACCTTCATGTGTTCTTCCTGGTATTTTCTCCGCTATTGTTCACCTTGGACCGACCAAGAACCTTTTGAAAGAAAAGATGTTGATTATTGGATGCCAGTCAATCAGTATATTGGTGGGGTAGAACATGCCATTCTACACCTTCTTTATTCACGCTTTTTTATAAAAGTATTGAGAGATCTGGGGATGATCAATTTTCCCGAACCTTTTATTAATTTGTTTGCCCAGGGAATGGTTACCAAGGGCGGAGTTAAAATGTCAAAATCAAAGGGAAATGTGGTAAGTCCTCGAGACATAATTCTGAGATATGGGGCAGATACCGTTCGGGTCTTTATTCTTTTTGCTGGGCCCCCAGAACTGGATATGGAATGGTCAGATCGAGGCGTTGAAGGAGCACATCGATTTCTCAACCGGGTATGGAGAACAGTAACTGAAGTTATTCGATGTGAGGAAGACCAACGAGTAGAACCTGATCAAGAGAAAATTAAAGCCTTGGAACGAATGATCCACCGGACGATTTTAAAAGTGGACACCGATATTCGTGAGCGTTTCCATTTCAATACTGCTATCAGTTCATTGATGGAATTGCTAAATGAGATTATCGATTCTCACCGGGCTTTTTCCGGAAAAGGGATTCATCCTCAAGAAAAGAAAATTTTAATTACAGCCGCTAAAACCCTGATATCGCTGCTTAATCCTTTTGTTCCTCACCTGACCGAAGAACTCTGGAGAGCCTTAGGAGAAACGTCCTTTTTGTCAGCCTCTGATTGGTTAACTCACGATGAAGAGAAACTGGTCGAAAATCAAGTTGAAATTGTTATTCAGATCAATAGTAAAGTAAGAAGTAAGGTTACTGTGTCTGCTGGTACCGATGAAAAAGGAGTTTTGCAAATCGCCCTGAAGGATGAAAAAGTTCAAACTTGGATAGATCAAAAAACACTGGTTAAACATATCTTTGTTCCAGATAAGCTTTTGAATCTAGTGGTTCGATAAAACGCCTTTCTTCAAGAGAATCCTATTTCCATTTTATTTATTTTATATTATAATAGAAATTATCATATTATGAATATAAATAAATTGCTTATTGTATGAGATTTCTAACGTATTAAATCAAAAGATTAAAATTTATTAGCAGGGATTTTATTAGGTTTAAAGCAAGAACGATGGCATTCTCTCGTCAAGAAAGAATCGTTTTTATTATTCTATCGTCAATATTAGTGTTTAGTACCGGTTTTTTATTTTATAAAACCTGGACTGTTTCGTTACCGAATAAGGTTTCGAACGAGAATAGACCAGAAAACTATATTATTCAAATCGCCGGTGAAGTGCTCAAGCCAGGAGTATACCAAGTAGAAGAGGGTACCCGGCTATACCAGCTTATTGAGCTTGCTGGCGGAGTCTCCCCTCAAGCTGATATTTCAAGTTTAAATTTGGCAGCACCAGTACATGATGGACTCCGTATCAACATTCCAGCTCAGAATTCTAATCAAGGCCAGCTTGAAAATTCTCAATTATCTTTTATTGGGCAACGCCCCTTATCTGAAGAAACTGATAGTAATCTGGTTGTTCAAATCAACACTGCTTCCCTTGAGGAGCTCAAAAGACTCCCCGGAATCGGTGATGTCATCGCTCAAAGAATAATTGAATATCGAAAAACCTATGGCCCCTTTCAATCGGTTGAAGATCTTATAAATGTGAAAGGAATTGGCACCAAAAAACTACAAGATATTAAAGAATCGATTAGCTTTTAATTATTTCCAGCCAAGGATTGTGATGCTAACCTATAAATAGAAACTTTTTTAAGCCGGAGCTTCGTCCTTTTCTTTGTAAGATACCTCTCGGATATTGACATCAACTTTATTAACGATCATTCCGGTTTTGTTTTCTATGACTTTTTTCACTTCACGCTGTACATTTTTGGCCACATCGATGAGGACGGTGTCAATATCGATAACCACGGAAATTTCTAAGCCAACGGTTTTGTCTTTAATGTCTACCTTAACCCCTTTGTTAATTTCACGTTTTCCCATTATGGTGCTCAAAGAAGCTGATGGAATACCCGCCATGCCGGTTATACCGGCAATTTTCATGGTGGTAATGCCAGCAAGAGTAGCAATAATATCCGGTGCAATATTGATTTCACCAATAGCTTCCGTTACGGTAGGAGTCGGTTGTTGTGGAGAATTATCCATGAGTGGATTTTGTTCTTCGTTCATGGTTGAAACCCCCAATCTGATATAATATCTTTATTATAATATCATTATCTTTCTATTTTTAGAAAGCAAAAAAGTTCATAATAATTGTAAGGCCATATTAAACCAAAGGTATTTTTTTACGCTTTGTACGAGAATAATTTGTGATTTTTTTAAACTTGGATTTGTTAATTCCCGGTTTTAAATGATCATTTAAACTTAAAAGTGGGTGGAAGCCTTCTTTTCTGGGGTTTCATTGACACCCTATAGTGAATATCCTATAATTTTTCTACTTTGGATTTTAAGGGAGGAATTTTGGTGACAGAAATAAAAGTAAGCCAGAACGAAAGCATTGATGAAGCATTAAGACGTTTTAAAAGAAAATGTCAAAGAAATGGGATAATTTCTGAGATAAAAAAACGAGAGCATTATGAGAAGCCCAGTGAAAAGAAAAGAAAAAAGGCTCAAGCTGCAGCTCGGAGGAAAAAAAGAAGATGATCAAAGAACGGCTGGTTGAAGAAATGAAAAAAGCAATGAAAGAAAAAGACTTCACCCGGCTTGATACGATTCGTCTGGTTTTAGCCGAAATAAAAAATGAAGAAATCGAAAAACGTGAGCCTTTAAATGAGGATGAGTTGGCTCGGGTGCTTAAAAGAGGTGTAAAAAAGTTGGAGGATTCTATTGGGTATTTTGAAAAAGGGAACCGCCCGGAACTCATTCAAAAAGCCAAGTTGGAAATGTCTATCCTCCAAGAATTTATGCCATCTCAACTGACCATTGAGGAGATTGAAGCTTTGGTTGATGAAGTATTAACGAATTGGTCGGAAAAGAAATCCTTTGGCTTAATTATGAAAGAGGTTATGACTAGGGTAGCCAATCGAGCAGATGGTTCTCAGATATCGGCTATAGTTAAACAAAAGTTGAATGAGGGATGATAAGCTCATTTGTCTATAAATGCCAAACACAAACAAATTGAATAT
>NZ_DAOLQM010000176.1:0-4619 GCF_035418125.1 Atribacter sp.
ATTCAATAAAAAATTGAAAGGCACACCCCCCTGAATCCCCCCTCAATGGGGGAATGAATTGAACAATTCCCTCCGTGGAGGAGTGCCGCTTTCGCGGCGGAGAGGGTACCTTTCATTAGTCATCCTGAGGCTTCGTTTCTTGAAGCCGTGAGGATCTCATCTGACACCATACCCGTCATCCTGAGCCCTCGTTTTTCGAGGGCGTGAGGATCTCATCTTTTCGATTCTTTTTATAAAAACTCAAAGAATGAGATTGCCACGTCGCATAGGACGCTCCTCGCAATGACGGAGTAGGCGGATGAGATTATCACGCCGCATAAGACACTCCTCAGAATGACGGAGTGGGTGGATGAGATTCTCACGTCGTCCGGTTAAAGTCACCGGAATCCTCAGAATGACAGACTCAGTAAATGAGATTGCCACGTCGCTGCACTCCTTGCAATGACGGAGTAGTAATAAATTCAAATCCCCCTAAACACATTTTCTAAAGGTGGAATTGATTTCTGAAGAGTATTTTCATCCTCAAGTGTCAAAAATTGGAATAAGAGTCTATTATTAAATATAATATATACTGGTTCAGAGATTTGAACTGTTAGAATACTGAAGAGCTGATTTAAAGTAAAAAAACCAAAGATGCAGATCTAATTTAATCAACAAATCTTAGGATTAAGGTGTTTATTATTTTGAGAGCAAAATATTCGTGGGAAAGGGGTTTATTTTTCTTTAATGAAATCCTACGAGGTTATTAATCATACTGCAGATATTGGTATAGTTGCTTGGGGTAAGAGCTTGGAAGAAGTTTTTATTCATTCTGCCCAAGGATTATTTTATCTGATTGCTGACAATCCTTGTGCTGAGATTTCTTTTGAAACAACAGTATCAGTTGATGGCAATGATTATGAGGATTTATTAGTAACTTGGCTCAATGAACTTCTTTATCTATTTGAAGTTGAACAGGCATTTTTGTGCGAATTTGAGATAAAAGAAATAGGACAATATTTTATAAAAGCTAAGGTTAAAGGTGAAATGTATAATTCGATGAAATATCCTTTAAAACATTCTGTAAAAGCTTGTACTTATTATGAAGCCAGAGTGGAAGAGCAAAAACCAGGTTTATGGCGAGCTCAATTTTATCTTGATATATAGCTAAATGGTTTCCAAATTAACCGGCTTACATTAATTCATATCAATCTGCAGAATTTTTCGCCTTACTAAATCAGACAAAAGTAGAAAAGAATTTTTAGTTGGTTTCTTTAATTTAAGAAAAAAAGAAAACACTTAAAATTAAGGGTATGACTATGTCAAATATTTGGAATGGTCCTTTAAAAAAGATCGATGATTGGCGCTGGTTGATCCCTCGAGACTACAAAAAAGGTATGTTGACTGATGGTTTGATTTTTGCCAATGAACGTATGATTGATGAAATCCGAAAAGACCAGGCTCCTGAACAGGTAGCGAATGTAGCTTGCCTCCCGGGAATTGTAGGCTATTCTTTAGCTATGCCAGATATCCATTGGGGATATGGTTTCCCCATTGGTGGTGTTGGGGTGACTTGCCTTGATGATGGGGTTATTTCCCCTGGTGGCGTAGGCTTTGATATTAATTGTGGCGTGAGAGTGGTTAAGACCACACTAAGTTCTGAGGAATGTATCCCTAAAAAAAAGGATTTATTAAGCACCCTGTTTCATTCTGTTCCTTCGGGAGTGGGATCAGAAGGAAAAATTAAATTTTCCCTTCCAGATCTAAAAAAGATTCTTCGTGACGGAGCCAAAGCAATAATACAAAGAGGTTTTGGTTGGAATGGAGACGAATTGATGATTGAAGAACAGGGAGCTATGGTAGGGGCTGATCCAACAACGGTTAGCGAAAAAGCATTAGAACGTGGCAAAGGTCAATTAGGAACCTTAGGTTCCGGAAATCACTTCCTTGAAATCGAGACAGTAAAACAAATTTTTGATCCTCATATAGCCAAGGTTTTTGGATTATATCCTGATCAAATTTTAATAATGATTCATACCGGATCGCGGGGATTTGGTCACCAGGTTTGTACCGATCACTTACGGGTGATGCAAAGTGCTATGAGAAAATATAACATTTATCTTCCTGACCGCCAATTAGCTTGTGCTCCTATTCATTCTATTGAAGGACAACAGTATTTTTCCGCTATGGCCTGTGCTGCTAATTTTGCCTGGGCTAATCGTCAACTGATTACCCATTGGGTTCGAGAATCCTTTGAGAAAGTATTTCATCGTTCTGCTCAAGATTTGGGAATGGAAATACTTTATGATGTTGCTCATAATATTGCAAAAATTGAACAACATCGGGTTAATGGGAAGACCAAGCAACTCTGTGTTCACCGAAAAGGGGCGACTCGTTCATTTGGACCAGGACTAAAAGATCTTCCAGAAAAATATCGCTCGGTTGGTCAACCGGTTCTTATTCCTGGAGACATGGGAACCGGGTCTTTTATTATGTGTGGAACGGTTCAGTCAATGGAAGAATCTTTTGGTACAGCTTGTCACGGGGCGGGACGAATAATGAGCAGGTCAGAAGCCGATAGGTCATCGAGAGGGAGAAATATAGTTAATGAATTAGAAGAAAAAGGAATATTGGTGATGGCTGAGAGCAATGCGACCCTTCGTGAAGAAATCCCGGCAGCCTATAAAGATGTAGGAGAGGTGGTTGGTGTGGTGGAAAAAGCGGGTTTGGCACGTCGTGTTGTGTACGCTCAGCCAATTGCAGTGATGAAAGGATAGATAATTTCAGCAAAGGAGCGACAATTATGTTAGATTGGAAATGGGTACGAGATAATCGTGAAATAATAATAACTGCCCTTAAAAATCGAAACACCGAGTTTGATTTGGACGAACTTTTTTCTTTGGATGATCAACGCCGATCATTACAACAGGAAGCTGATCTTTTAAAACAGAAAAGAAATGAGGAATCCAAGAAAATCGGTTTTCTGAAAAAAGAAGGAAAAGATACCGAAGATTTAATGAAAAATGTTCAAAATATTGCCGAACAAATCAAAATTATCGATGATAAGTTGAAAGCGACCGAAGAGGAATGGAAAGAGAAACAGTTATGGATACCCAACATACCCCACGAAACGGTTCCAATCGGGCAGGATGAAAGTTGTAACCGAGTGGTTAGGAGCTGGGGTAAACCCCGAGAATTCGATTTTGAACCACGTCCTCATTGGGATATTGGAGAAGGATTGGATATCCTTGATTTTGAAAGGGGATCTAAAATTGCCGCTTCCCGTTTCACGGTCCTCAAAGGTTTGGGCGCGCGTTTAGAGAGAGCAATTATGAATTTTATGCTTGACCTTCATACCCAACAACATGGATATCAAGAGATTTTTCCTCCTTTCCTGGTAAATCAGAAATCTATGACCGGAACCGGCAACCTCCCCAAATTTGCTGATGAACTGTATAAATGCCAGGATGACCTTTATTTAATACCAACTGCTGAAGTACCTGTGACCAATTATCATGCTGATGAAATTCTGCCTGATGAAATTCTTCCCCTTTACTATACTTCTTATACGGCTTGTTTTAGAAGGGAAGCTGGTTCTTATGGAAAAGATGTTCGTGGTCTCATTCGACAACATCAATTCAATAAAGTTGAGTTAGTTAAATTTGTTGCACCTGAAACATCCTATGATGAACTGGAAAAGCTTTTAGCCAATGCCGAAGAAGTGCTTAAAGTGCTCCAACTCCCTTATCGAGTAGTTGCCCTCTGTAGTGGTGATTTGGGTTTTTCATCAGCAAAAACCTATGATATCGAAGTGTGGATTCCATCACAAAAAACCTATCGTGAAATATCTTCTTGCAGTAATTTCGAAGACTTCCAAGCTCGAAGAGCGAATATTCGTTATCGAAATAAAGCCGGGAAAATCGGTTTTGTTCATACTTTAAATGGTTCTGGACTGGCGATTGGTCGTACTGCAGTTGCAATTCTTGAAAATTATCAACAAGAAAACGGCACGGTTGTTATCCCTGAGGCGCTTCGTCCCTATATGCAAGGATTAGAGCTTATTACTCCTCAGTATCGGGTGATTTGAAATGAAAAAAGTTGGAATTGGAATTGCTGGTTTTGGATTTATTGGAAATGTGCACGCTTTAGCTTTTCAATCCCTTCCTTATTATTACACTGATCTTCCTTATATTCCTGATATCCGTGGTATTTGTACTTCTCGGCCAGATACCGCCATTAAAGCACAACAAGAAACCGGAGTTCCCTTTGTAACCAGTTCAATTGATGAACTCTGTGAGCGGAAGGATATTGACATCATTGTAATAGCTCTTCCCAATGCCCACCATTTAAAAGCAGTTCTAAGTGCAGCTCAAACCGGGAAGGCAATATATTGCGATAAGCCCCTTGCTATGAAGCTTGATGAAGCGTTAGAAATGAAACAGACAATTATTAAGAACCAAGTAGTTTTTGGAATGTCATTTCAAAATCGTTTTGTTGCAGCGATTCTAAGGGCTAAGCAACTTATTGATAATGGTTTGATTGGTGAAATCTATCGAGTACGTGGTACTTATCTTCACTCAGGATATGGTGATCCAACCCGACCCATGAGCTGGAGATTAAGAAAAGAAATCGCTGGTGGT
>NZ_DAOLQM010000177.1:0-4604 GCF_035418125.1 Atribacter sp.
CGGTTGATGGTCACACATCCGTACTGCTCCTGAAGAACCGACCGTAATCACCATCTCTCGTTGATGAAACATTCCTTCTCCTAAGTTGGCAAAAGGACCATCTCCTCCTCCCCAAACGACCGGAATACCAGGCAGAAGGCCGGTATCATGGGTAAAAGGACCGACTTGCAATGGAAAGTGATGATCCGGTTCGCAAAGAGGAAGGAACTGTTTAGTGGACACCTGAGCACACGAGACGAGCTCCTCATCCCAGCGCCTGTCAAAAAGATTGAGAAGGCCGGTGCCCGAAGCAGTAGAATAATCACAATACCACTCCCCGGTGATTTTCCCCAAAAACCAATCTTTAATAGTGACTATTTTCCAGGCCGACTGTAAGAATGATGGATAGTGTTTTCGAAACCAGATAAGACGGGGAAGGTTGTAAATGGTGTGAAGCGGAACACCGTTGCGAAAGTAGAACCGCTTTTCTTGGTATTCTTGATTGAGAGACTTCAATTCATCTTGGCAGCGAGTATCCATCCAGTTTAAAAGAGGGTAGAGAGGATCCCCTTCTTCATCGAGAAGCAGAGTGCTATGCAGCATGGTATCACAAGCCAGGGCAATGACTCGAGAAGGAGAGTGCTTGGACAATACTGCTTTCACCGACTGAACAATGCCTGAATAAATAGCTGACACATCTTGCTCGGCAAAGGAAGGCTGCGGAGATAAAGTCGGGTACTCACTTTTTGCGGTAGCTCGAATAGCACCAGATAAATCAAAAAGACAAACCTTGCAGGAGGAAGTACCGATATCAATCGTAAGGATTAATTCCTGGGAACTCATCAACTCAGACTCCCGAATAAGCATGAAACCCCCCATCAACTGGAATAACTGCTCGGGATAGAATCAAAAAAAACCAAAGAGCTTTAAATTTAACAAAATTAAAGTACTATATCCGATATTATCAATGTTCAGTCTCTTTTAGCAAGTTGATGGAAGAAAATAACTTAAATTATATTTTGTCTATCGAACCATTGCTTATTATTATATTCTATTTCAAACCAAATCACCTTCATTATTATCAAGGCAAGACATAATTTTTGACAAGCTCTCGCAAGCATCACCCAAAATCATGGTTACATGTTCTCTTTGATAAAGAGGATTTTCTACTCCCGAATAGCCGGGATTTTTATCCCGGTTGCATACAATAATGTGCTTCGCTTCTTCTACCAGCAATATTGGCATTCCATAAATTGGCGTCCCCGTAGCAGTTGCAGCAGCAGGATTTACTACATCATTAGCACCAACAACCAGTACAACATCAGTTTCCTTAAAACTTGGATTAATATCATCCATCTCACAGAGCTGCTCATAAGGCACGTCAGCCTCAGCCAACAAGACATTCATATGACCCGGCATCCTGCCGGCTACCGGATGAATGGCGTACTTAACCTCTTTTCCCATTCTTTCCAATTTTTCTGCTAATTCTTTAACCAGATGCTGAGCCTGGGAAAGAGCCATTCCATATCCTGGAACAATAACTATTCTTTGGGCAGAACGAAGTATTGAGTCGATATTCTCTTCCTTAGAACCTTTCTCGTCTTGCTGATTACTTTTTGAATAAACCAAATCTTCTGAGGAAATCTCCGATTGGTTTAAATCGTTTTCGAGTTGAGTAATCACGGTTTTCCCACCAAGGATATCTGATATTCTGCGGTTCATAGATCGACACATTACCTGAGTTAAAAGTAATCCAGAAGCACCAACCACTCCTCCAATTGCCACCAGCAATGGATCGCGAATAGCCAAACCCGCTATAGCACCAGCAACCCCTGATAGAGAATTGAGGAGGGAAATAGTAATTGGCATATCAGCCCCACCAACTCGGATGGTAAAAAAAACTCCGATAAAAAGAGAAGTTATAGCAACCAAAGCGGTAAACAGGCTACGATGGGAATTTCCACCCAAAAAAATCATAAACAATAGGAAAATAAGAAAAACAAGAACCAAATAATTAATGGTAGAATGATTCTTCACAATAATTGGACGTTGGTTAAGCCATTGATTTAACTTTGCAGCAGCGATCATGCTCCCACTAAATGTTAATGCTCCAACCGCTAATGCCATAGCGGCAGCAATTAAACTAAATCCATTCACTTCACTTCTTCCCACCAGTATTAAGTAAGCCACTAAACTCGAAGCACAACCCCCAAAACCATTAAGTAGAGCAACTAATTGGGGCATTTTTATCATTTTAACCCATAACGACCAGATATACCCGATTAATCCTCCAATCACCATCGAAATCCATAGCAATTGAACATCTAAAATTCCATAATAAGACATAGTTAAAATAATAGAACCTAATATACATAATGCTCCTAACAAATTACCTTTCACCGCTGTTTGTGGTTTGTTCATAAGATGAATACCCCAAACCACTCCGAAGACCAAACCGAGAGAAATCAGGTAAAAAGTTATTGTACTCATTACTGATCTTCCTTGCGATGAAACATTTTGAGCATGCGATGGGTCACGGCAAACCCACCCACTACATTAATCATGGCTATTATTATTGCCACTGATCCAATCATTTTATTCTGGGTTGTTACCGCCGCAGCAGTTGCCACTAAAGCACCTAAAACCGTTATTCCCGACAAGGCATTCATCCCAGACATGAGGGGTGTATGAAGCAAACTTGGAACATTACCAATGACTTTATACCCGATAACAGTAGCAACTAAAAATAACACAATCAACAATAATATCGACATATTTTACTCCTTTTAAACTAAATCCATTGCTTCCCTGGTGCCTTTGTGAAGGATTTTTCCTTCAAAAGTAACAATGGTTGAACTGATCACTTCATCTTCCCAATCCAAAACTATCTGGCCATCTTTCACCAAATAGGAAAGAAAGTTAAAAATATTATGAGCAAACATCCAGGTAGAGCTTTCTGGAACCTGACCTGGGATATTTTTGGTTCCATCAATGCTTACTAAGTATTTTTCCACAACTTCTCCTGATACAGTCGCTTCGCAATTCCCACCCTGATCGATGGCAATATCAACAATGACCGAACCTGGATTCATCATTTTTACCATATCATCGGTAATAAGCACCGGAGCTTGTTTACCGGGAACTAATGCTGAAAGAATTATAATGTCGAATTGTGATATCTTTTCTCTAATAATGTCTCTTTCATGTGAAAGCCAATTCTCAGGAAGGCTACAGGCATAAAAACCATCTCCAACTGCTATTTCTTTTGGTACCCCAACATCAATAATTTTTGCTCCCAAACTCTTAGCTTGTTCCTGGGCATCGGAACGAATATCTATCGCGCTCACCACTGCCCCTAACCTTCTTGCAGTTGCAATAGCCTGTAATCCAGCAACTCCAGTACCAATCACCAATACATTAGCAGGTTTAATCATTCCCACTGCAGTTCCAACCATCGGCATAAATTTTCTGAGACGATTCGCCGCCATAAGAACACTTTTATACCCGGCAACAGTACTCATTGAAGTGAGAGCATCCATAGTCTGAGCACGTGTAATGCGAGGCATACCATCCAAGGTAAGACTGTTCACTCCCTTTTCTGCCAATTCACTAACCATTTTATGATTTGAAGGGGAAGCAGGGTGAAGAAAAGTAATTAAATATTGCCCCTTTTTCATCATTTCAACTTCGCTTTTATTTAATAATTTATTAAAAAGAGGCTCTTTTACCTTTAGAATCAAATCTGATGTTTCATAGATATCTTCAACATTAATAGTTATCTCTGCACCAACGTTTTCATAAAGTTCGTTGCTAAAATAGGATTTCAAACCAGCATTGGTTTCAATTAAAACTCGTGCCCCATCATTAACTAATTTTTTTACCGTTTCGGGGATTGCTGCTACTCTACTTTCACCATTCATTATTTCACGGGGAATTCCAATAATTAAATCTTTATACTTCATAATTCACCCTCCAAATGTTACTTTTTTATTGTTTTTCTACCGTTTATAAATTTATAACCATAAATTTCTCTGATTATTATATCGCTATTTTTTCATTTTTGAAAATTAATTAATTTAATATTAAATGTATCAAAAATATCCTGGTTCAGTTGAATAATCTTGGTCATTGTTAAAAATAGGTTGGGCGTCCATACTGCTTGGTAGTATCTAATGAGAACGAAATTCTCTATCTAAAAGTCATTTCGAGGGACCCAACCGTTCTTTGGTTGGACGACCTGGCAATCTCATCCGGCTTCTCAGTCATTCTGAGGAGCGTCTTGTGCGACGTGAGAATCTCATTTACCCATTCTGTTATTCTGAGTAGTCCGGAGTTCTTACCGGACGATGTGAGAATCTTGTTTTTTAAAATATTTTATAAAGAATAAAAACCTAAAAGATGAGATCCTCACGCGGAAAAGCACCGCTCAGGATGACGCCGGCGATGTCAGAGGAGATCCTCACGGCTTCAAAATACGAAGCCTCAGGATGACCGATTAAAAGTACCCTCCCCGCCGGAAAATAATTCCCCTCCAAGGAGGGGAATTATTTGACTTATTCCCCCATTGAGGGGGGATTCAGGGGGGTGTGCCTTTATCGTTTTTTGTTTGATCGCTTTTCTCTTAT
>NZ_DAOLQM010000178.1:0-4600 GCF_035418125.1 Atribacter sp.
CGAAGAGATCCAACTCAGTATCACGTCCGCCGTTTTCTGTCATAGCCGTAAGCGTGGATCGAACCGCCTGAAACAAGGCTTTTTTATCATCCTCGGAAAGACGGTTAACTTTTCGCTTGGGATGCATTTTGGCATTGAAAAGAATATCCTGCAACACGCCATTCCCGAGACCGGGAATTCTTTGTTTAGTAGCCAGCAATGCCTTGAGGCTGAGTTTCTGTGCATCTGAAGGAGAAATGATTTGATAAAAATAACTCTCATTAAAATCAGGTGAAAGGGGGGAGGTCTTTTCCTTGGCAATTAAATAGTAAGGATTATCCAATTCGCCAGCAGGGAATGCTCCTAATCCTCCATACATCTGGACTGAAGCGCACAGTGCGGTACGATCGTCAAACTCAATAAGGAGTTGATGACGGGCTGGACGGGATTCGCCTTCTTGGAGCAATCTCAGATTTACCCCCTCAGTAAACAAAAGTCGATTCTCCTCAACATCCATTTCAACCATGCTGCCAAAACCGCGGGCCTCTCCACATCTTTTATGATTAAGCAGATCAGGATATTCAGCCGGTTTTCCAAAATACCAAGCTAATTTATGAGGAGTTTGCTCAGTAATTACACTCGTAATTCTTTTTCCTGAGAAAGTTGTTCCCAATTGACCAGCCATATTCACCGCTTCCGGTAATTCGATCACAATACCACCTCCTTAATTTATCACTTATTTTATCCTTTCTAAATCATTTTACAATTTTACAATAATGCAAAGAAAGCCAACTCAAAAATATATTTTTCAGCCTTCAAATTATCTGGAATAATATCCCTTTAATTCTTCTTTTATTCTGTAATTCAATTTTCATAAACAGCGAGAAAGATGAAATCAGGAACGACTGATGCCTGCCGGCCAATAACCGGTAAAAACCATGGGAGCAAGTGCTTTCACCTTTATTTAGTTCTAAGAAATAAGATGAATACCTTGAGGGGAAAATTAAAAGATTTCATTTCATTCAAAGCCAGGATCAGAACCAAGATTGGATGAACCCTTGGAATTTAAGGAGTGAGAAAAATGAATAAGTTAATGATAAATAGAATTTTTAGTATTTTGATGTTTCTCGGCATATTTGCTTGCTCTTCCGCTACACTTTTAGCAGCTGAAGACTTTTCCGAGAGAATGGTTCCAGAGCCTCCCGGTATCAAAGTCGAACGATGGGTTGAGAACTTGGAAATCCCCTGGTCTTTGGTTTTCCTCCCCAACAATCGAGCCTTGGTAAGTGAGCGCCCGGGAAGAATTCGGTTGATCGAAAACGGAAATCTTCGAGAAGAACCCTATGTAATTCTTGAGGTAACCCATATTGGAGAGGGAGGGTTAATGGGTCTGGCCCTCCATCCCAATTATCCAGAAGAACCTTATCTCTATGCGATGCATACCATCCAGGGAGCAACCGGCTTGGTTAATCGGATAATATTGCTTCGTGACCAAGGAAATAGGGCAGTTTTTGAACGAGTTATTTTTGATAATATCCCGGGAGGACGGAATCATAATGGCGGCCGGATAGCTTTTGGACCGGATGGAATGCTTTATGCCACAACTGGAGAAACCTTTCAGGGCGAGCTAGCTCAGGACCTCAATTCCTGGGGTGGTAAAATTCTTCGTCTTACTCCCGATGGAAAGATACCCGATGATAACCCTTTTCCCGGGTCGCCGGTTTACTCCTATGGACATCGTAACCCGCAAGGTTTAGCTTGGCATCCCGAAACCGGTGATCTCTTTTCCTCCGAACACGGACCATCTGGCGAACAGGGATGGCGGGGTCATGATGAAATCAATCTGATCACCCCAGGAGGAAATTATGGGTGGCCTATAGAAATAGGAATTCACCAAAATCCTACTTTCATCGGGCCGATTGTCTTCTGGCAAAACTCAACTCCTCCAGCCGGAATGACTTTTTTCCGGAATAATCTTTTTGTTGCCTCCCTAAGAAGCCAAGTCTTGCTCAGGATTATCTTAGAGATCGAAGATGGCGACTACCAAGTCAAGGAAATAGAGCGGTGGTTCGCCAGCGACTCGTCAACTGGTCTTTTGGGAAGATTACGAGATGTAGTAGAGGGCTCAGATGGCAATTTATACCTTTTAACCAGTAATCGCGATGGAAGAGGGCGGCCTCGACCAGGTGACGATACCATCTGGCGTTTGATTTTTCCATAATATCTTTGTCATTTCAAAAGAAAAAGATGATTAGCGATGTTTTTCTCCCTTTCTCTGTTTTGTTTATTCAAGAATTTTATCTAATCGAATAATTTCATTTCCATTTTAAATGGACTAAAGATTTTCGTTATTTTGCCGATATTATTTAGGAAAGATGTGGGATAAAATCTCGACAAAGATATCAGAAACGCCTTATAGCTGAGCGAACTTTTTTGGGAAAAATAACCAATTCAACTCATCCTAGAATTTCATCAATTCATTATTCATTACTGGTCTCTTTATAAGTTTAGGAACTCACTCTAATTTAAATAATTGAAATTTTTAATTAAAAAAATCTTAACAATGGATAAATAATGAAATTGTTGTCGTCTTTATTTAAAAAAATTCAGCTCTCTCAAGTCACTCCAACTCTATTTACCATTTTTATTAGTCTTTATGCTGTCTTCCTTCTTTTAGGAGCGTATTATTTCCTCACCACAATTACTATAATAATAATTCTGCCCTTTATCATGATTAGCGCCTACCGTTGGGAAGTAATTGGGGGGATATTATCCAGCATTTGGAGCGTTATTCTTGTAATTTTCTCATCAGTCACCCATCACCATACTCTCCTTCAAGATCTCATCGTGAGTTTATCCTCCTATTTGGTAATCGGCTTAATGCTGGTCATCTTGTACAATTATTTTGAAAGTCAAAATCTCAAATTAAAGGAAAGCGAGAATCTTTACCGACAACTTTTTGAGCAAGCTAACGATGCCATCCTGATTGTTGATAATGAAGGAAAAATTGTTAATTGTAATAATGTTGCTAGCAATCTGATTGGATATAGTCGCAACCAACTTATGTCCAAAAACTTAAAGGAATTCATTATCCCTCGCCCTGAACAAATAAATCAATTAGAAAACGTGGACCCTCAATCGGGGGAATGGTCTCTTCGCGATACTAAAGGTCGTGAAATTCTTTTCGAGGTAACTATCACTAAAATTCAAAATGGACTTTTTCTTGGAACCGGACGGGATATCACTATGAAGAAGCAAATGGAAGAAGCCTTGCAGAGTGAGTGGAAACGAGCCCAAACCTATCTGGAATTGGTACAAGTCATTATTGTTGCTTTAGACAATCAAGGAAGAGTGACGCTCATCAACCGGAAAGGGCGAGAAATTCTTGGTTTCGAAGCTGAGGAAATCATTGGAAAAAATTGGTACGATTTTTTCATACCAAAAAGCATAAGGGATTCTTTAAGGTTATATTTCAAAAACATCATCTCGGGTGAGATGAAGCCTTTCAATCAGCACGAAAATAACATTATAAACAAAGCTAATGAAGAAATACTCGTTTCTTGGCAAAATACTTTTTTATACGACAACACCGGGAAAATCATTGGTGTTCTCAGTGCTGGTGAAGATATAACTGAACAAAGAAAAAGCGAAAATCAAATTAAAGAACAAGTTAACACCTTAAGTGTTTTATTTGATTTATCACAACAATTTACCTTAACATTGAACCTTAAAGAAAAAGCTGACGAAATTGTGCAGACTTGTGTTGAAAGGTTTGGTGTTTGTTTAGCTTGGTTGGCTCAGGCTGAATCAGGTGGTCGAATAAAAATTATTGCCCAATACCCATTAGAACATCCTTACCCCAAGCAAATAAAAATACGCTGGGACGAAACTCCTGAAGGGCAGGGACCTTCCGGTCGGGCAATCCGGAGTGGGACTTATCAAATTGTTGAAGAAAGCACCACCGATCCTTCTTTTACCCCTTGGAAAGAACAAGCTATGCAAGCTGGTTTTGTAACTTCTGCTGCTTTCCCCCTCATCAGTCGTGGTCGGACTTTTGGAACGTTGAATCTTTACAGTAAAACACCGGGTTTCTTTCATCCAGAGCGCTTAGAATTATTCCAAACCATAGCTCATCATGCAGCATCATCCTTAGAAAATGCCCGTTTATTTGAAGAAACCGAACAACGCCTCAAACATATCCAAGCTTTACGTACCATCGATATGGCTATTTCAGGAAGCAGTGAACCAATGTTGGCTCAAAAAATCGCCTTGGAGCAGATTGTTCAACGGTTAGAAGTCGATGCTGCCGCTTTGTTGCGTTTTGACCCTCAGCGACAAACTTTAGTCTATGCTGCGGGAATTGGTTTTCGCACTCCTATTATTGAAAAAACGTCTTTGAAATTAGGCGGCGCTTTTGCCGGCCAAGCTGCTTTGGAACGTCAAATCATTTCCATTCCAAATGTTAGCGATCATGGCACTTACTATCAAACCAAACTTTTCCGTAATGAAAGTTTTGTTTCATATTACGCTGTGCCTCTTTTAGCCAAAGGGAGATTGTTTGGAGTTTTAGAAATTTTTAATCGCTCCCTCCATATTGGGAATGAGGAATGGTACGATTTTT
>NZ_DAOLQM010000179.1:0-4566 GCF_035418125.1 Atribacter sp.
GATAGTGACTGAACCTCCAGTTGAGGGAGCTCCAAACTGGCCACCACCGATACAGCCACTGATAAAAGAAACCAATATTATTACTGATAAAAACAAAAACCGAAGTCTTTTTTTGTTCAAACTCAATCCCTCCTTTCGGGAAATTCATAAAATCATAATTATATATAGGGTAACCATTAGATAAAAGGCTAACCATAGGAAGATAGTACTAATTCAAGTCCCAAAAGGCACAAATTTTTGTTATAAAAAGTCCCGATGAGGCATTAAGTATTAGAAGTAATAATAAACCTTGTCAAGGATATGCCGGGTAAGGGAGGAAAAAGCCGTGAGGTTTTCATCTTTTTTATTTGTTGGGGAATTATGGAATCGGGATCAGTATTAAGAAGTGGGAAAGCTATCAATTATCAGTTTGAGATTATTTTTAAAAGAGGAGATCGTAATAATGATATTTGAAGAATACAATCATTTTAGTAAGTTAAGACGTTTTAAATCCTCTTCAGTCCATTTCGCCTGGTATTCTATCATTTTTTTCAGAGTCTTGGGAGGGAAAGTGTCTCCAGGATGATGGAAAGAAATTGTTATTTTCCTTCCATCAGGGTGATAGTAGCGCTGATGACTTCCTTTTTGATTTCGAAGGTAGAAACCATCTCTTGAGAGAGCGTTGATGATCTCACGAGCAGTGAGGTTTTTGAGCTTTTTGAAATTGATAGTCATTTTAAATAGTAACTATTGCTCGTGGTTCGGAAAATACCTCCACTTCTTCCTGAGGTTCTTTAGGAATAGGGATATGATCTTCTATTAATTCTTCAACCACCATTTCCACCACGTCTTGGATGTTTTTTAAAGCTTCTTCCTGAGTATAGCCCCAGGTGATAGCACCATATTTTTCCAAAATAGGACAATAAGCATGCCATCTATCCTCGTCGGGTTCAACTATAACTTTAAAAATATATGTTTTCATCTTTCTTGAACCTCCAAAAAACTCAGCTTTAGTATAAAAAATCCCTTCAAATCTGTCAATGTTCCTTTTATCACATCATTTTACAAGTTTATGATGATTAATCTTGTTTATCAGCTACCTCAAAGCAGCATGAAGGTTTATTCAAATAGATTACGGGCATGATAAATCAAACCCCTACAAAAGAATTAAAAAATGAAGGGGTACAATGTATTATACCCATTTTTTAATTAATGTAGCGACATGCCATGGTATGTCGTGTTTTGAATATTTTTCAAAAAAAATTTTAAAAGATGAGATTGCCACGTCACTGCGTTCCTCGCAATGACGGAAGAGCAGGATAAGATTCTCGTCGCATAATACGCTCCTCAAAATGATAGAGTGGGTGGATGAGATTGCCACGTCGTCCAACCTAGAAACGGTTGAACTTCTCGAAATGACGGAGCAGGAAAAAATTTAAATCCCCCTAACTCCCTTTGCTATAGGAGGAGATTGATTACCGAATAGTATTTTCATCCTCATCTGGTGCTACGAAAGCAGCATGAGGATCAGCAGCCAACGGCTATGCAGTGCTATCACCCAAAGCTGTGCTTTCCCGCGTGAGGATCTAATCCTTTATGATTTCTTTCTCCCCCTCGCCCCCTCGGGGCCTTTTGCCAATATTCCCCTCGTTTCCCTCGACATAGAACTTTCTTTTACTCTTTCACTCTTACCCAATCGGCTTGCCAAATGATAAGGTATTTAGGTTTTTCGATGAATTCGAGTTGGTAAGTTGTTAATTGAGTTATTAAATTGGTGGCGGAGGTAAGAATTTGTTGAAAAGTAAGAATAATATTAGGAACATTATCATCCGGTTGAGCTGTATCTGATAAATACTTAAGAAAATACTCTACTTGTGTCATATATCCTTTTAGGAAAAAGGGTTCGGCGTATTCCTGCCCGAGGGTTAAAAGATAAAGATTACTAGTTCCGCTTCGGTCCGAGGTAAAAAGGATCTGTTTTCCGTCCGGCGACCAGCAGGGTTCGGTATCCAAGCTTGGATTATCGGTTAGTTTTTGCTGGTTAGTTCCCCGAGTATCCATCAGGTATATTTCATAATTGTCATCCCGGTTGGTAGAAAAAGCGATCTGTGTTCCATCAGGCGACCAGGCTGGGTCGATATCATCAGCAGAATGTCGGGTGAGATTCCGAAAATTAGAACCATCGGCGTTCATGGTGAAAATATCATTGTTGCCATCTCGATGGGAAGTAAAAGCAATTTTGGTTCCATCGGGTGACCAGCAGGGATCTCCATCATCAAAACCATTTTCGGTGAGTCGCACCAAGTTATTGCCTTCTTTATCCATCAGGTATATTTCATAATTGTCATCCCGGTTGGTAGAAAAAGCAATCTGTGTTCCATCGGGTGACCAAGCCGGATTTTTATCATCAAAATCGTTATCAGTGAGGCGAGTGGTGGATTGGTCATCGAGACTCATCAGATAAATTTCCCCAGTGATATACCACAAAACATAAGCTGCCTTTTTCCCGTCTGGTGCCCATGATGGTTCCCACATTGTTACGGGTTTATTTTGTTGGTCGGGAAGGGTAGTGAAAAGCTTTTCTTCCTGCCAAGTGTTTTTGTTGATCGCTCGGATGAGGAAAACATTGGAACTGAATTCCTGGGAAAATATAATTTTCTCCGAGATAATTAAATTGTTTGGTTTTTCGGTAATAGGTTTGACTTCCTGCTCAACCGGAGGAGGTACAAGAGGAGGCAAAGTAAGTTGAACCATCGGAGGAGTTGATAGGGGAGGCAGGGTGAGCTGATCCAATGTTTGACTTTGAACTGGTATTGAAATTAAAGATAAACTCATTATAAGTAGAAAAAATAGAAAATTTTTCACGGCTAATTTCCTTTTGGCTGCCAGCAGGGATTCCAATCATCCTTAGGATTCTTAGTCAACCTGACTACCTCAGTTCCATCAGCTTTCATCCGGTAGATTTCATCGTTGCGATCCCGATTGGAGACAAAAAGGATGTAGTTTCCATCCGGCGACCAGGACGGCTCGGAATCGGTAAATCCATTTTTGGTTAAATTAACAACTTGTGCTCCATCGGCATTCATCAGGTATATTTCATAATTTCCATCCCGGTTGGAAGAGAAAGCAATTTTGGTTCCATCCGGTGACCACATGGGGCGATGGTCATCAGTAAAATTTTCAGTTAATCGAACTGGATCGGTTCCATCGGCATTCATCAGATATATTTCATAATTTCCATCCCGGTTGGAAGAGAAAGCAATTTTGGTTCCATCCGGTGACCAGGACGGTTCGACATCGTTGCTGGAGTCGTTGCTGATGTTGATTCGGTTGCTTCCATCAGCATTGATAATGTAGATTTCGCTATCCTGGGGATCATAAGTTGAACCAAAAAGATCAAAACTGGAGCTGGATGAAACACCAGGTTTGGACGAAAAAATGATTCGGGTTCCATCCGGAGACCAAGACGGATAACTTTTTTCCTCAGTGTCGCCGGTGATCATGATTTCTCCACTCCCATCGGCATTCATCAGGAAAATTTCGAAATGAAAGTCGATAAAGGATGTGAATACGATTTTATTTCCATCCGGTGACCAGGATGGTTGCCAGGCTAAAGTATGATGATTTCCAGTTAGAGGAGCAATATCGTTTCCATCAGGATTCATGACACAGATGGCAAAATCTCCTCCCCGTTTCTCGCTGGCGAATACAATTTTTCCCTTTGGAGGGGTGACTGAGGTTTTGGGAATTGATAACTTTTCTTGAAGTTCAGAAAAAGTCGGTATTTGGAGAGATTTTTTTGGTTGTTCGGGTGGGGTAGAAGGAGCAAGAAATATGGGAATGGAGGTTTTTTCTTGAAAACGAATGGAAGATATCATCTGACTGACTTGGTTCCAATAGTTCTCAATTTTTTGAGGTTCAGAAGTTAAAAGGAAACTATAGGCCTGATTCTCTTTTATGAGAACGGTTAAGACCCAGGCAAGCTGGTTATTTTGATAAATCCCGGTAAAAGGAACAGATAGGGCTTTTTGGTTAGCAATTGATACCTCGAAAGTATTCCCAATAGTTAGTTGGGTGATTTGGTTTTGGAAAGCATCCAGAGATTTTTTAAGATAGGCATCGTTGGTAACTGGTTGATCTAAATTTTCAACCGAACAGCTCAAATTATCTTGGAGATGATCATCATTTCCCTCGATTGGGGAAAAAAAGACTAAAAAATGACGATTTTGATGATCCTGGCTCACCGGTTTCCAACTGGGAGGATGTCGTAGAGTGAATTGGAGAATTTCGTCATTATAAGAAGTGAGTTCTTCCTGGACCGGTGGGAGCAAGGCTCCTTCAAAGCAGTAAGCTGGAAGACAAAAAAAGATGGACGTCAGGATTACACAGAATAAAAAAAGTGATGTCTTGAACAAAATAATTCCCCCCTCCTGTTTTTCCATCGTATTGTATCATTATAAATTCAATTTTGGGAATAACGTGAGTTGTGAGAAGTGAGTCGTGAGTTGAGAGGAGCAATAATTCCTACCTCATCCTTATTTTCTCCCATCGATAAAGACCTGAGGGGGAGAGGGGGGAAAAAAGAAT
>NZ_DAOLQM010000180.1:0-4563 GCF_035418125.1 Atribacter sp.
GACCAGCACAAGCACAAATAAAACCACTTAAAATATAAACGGTATATTTTATTCGGTTTACCGATATCCCAGACAGATAGGCTGAGCGTTCGTTTCCGCCAACAGCATAGATTTGCCTTCCTATATAAGTTCGTTGTAAAAGTAATGAAGATAAAACAGCAAAAACAATCAGTACCAGAAACAAGAAGGGAAAACCAAGTATGGTTAAATCACCATAGGCTAAGTAGGATTCAGGAAAATGGCTGAGGGTTTTCCCTCGAAGCACACCGTAAACAATACTTCTAAGGATGGACATGGTAGCCAGAGTCACGATAAAAGGCTGTAATCGTAATTTGACGATAAAAAGAGCATTCATCAGTCCAGCAGCCATGCCTCCTAATAAAGCAAGCAAGACACATAAAAAGAAAGGGAGTCCAAAAATATACATCTGTCCAGCGATTAAACCTGATATAGCCATTATAGTACCAATAGATAAATCAAAACCACCGCTTATAAAAACAATGGTTTCAGCAATGGCTAACATTCCCAACTCGCTCATACGTTTAAGAACCGAAAGCAAGTTTTCATAGGTTAAAAAAGTGGGTGACAAAAAAGAGAGAATAACAATAATTCCAACATTAATCAGAGTAAGAATGAGGATCGATCGAAATTGTTCACTTCCCGGTTTCATAGAGTCCTCCTCTCACTGCGGAGATGTTGGAAAGAATCCATAGAAATAGCCAATATAATGAGAATGCCGGTAACTAAACCCTGCCAATAAGGATCGACAGATAGCATAGTCAAACCAGCCAAAATTAAACCCATTAAAACCGATCCGAGGAAAGATCCTAAAATACTCCCCGCTCCACCGGTAATGCTGGTGCCACCGATAACTACCGCAGCAATGGCATTCATCTCATAGCCAATACCGGCTTGAGGTTGGATGAAACCACTTCTCCCAACAAAAATTAAACCAGCAAAAGCTGAAAGAATACCGCTAATCGCATAAACGGCTATCTTATATTTTTGAACCGGAACTCCTGAATAGATCGCCGACTGTTCACTGCCACCAATGGCATAAATATTCCGACCAAAACGAGTAAAAAGGGTAATATAAATAAAAAGAATTACTGTTCCCAGCAAAAATAAAAATGGAGTTAAACCCCGGCCAATATACAAAAATTGGGAAGGTATGGGTGTAATATATTTTCCTTGAGTAATGATCATAGTAATTCCCCGGTAGATGTTCATCGTCCCCAAGGTGATAATCATTGCCGGTACGGCAATTCGGGTAACCAATAACCCGTTTACCAATCCCAGAATTAATCCTAATACGAGAACCAGAGGATAAACCACCCAAATCGTTCTCCCATCGGGAATTCCCATTCCTCCAATACTAATGGCAAAAGATAAGATTGAACCAACCGAAAGATCAATGCCTGCAGTTAGAATAGCTAGAGTCATTCCCATGGATAAGATTCCTACAACCGCTATCTGACGTGAAATATTGATGAAATTCCTTGCCGAGAAAAATCCTGGAATAACAAAAGAAAATACAATTAACATGCCTAATATATAAAGGAAAATGGGTAGCTCACGAAAATTACGAAGCGGTCTCCGTTTTTCCTGTATTTTCTGCTCAAGCGGCATATTCATATCGATGAACCCCCCGTAAGAACTGACATCACGTTTTCAGGATTCGCTTCTTCCCGAGTATATTCCTTGACGATTGACCCTTCCCGCATACAATAAATTCGGTCGGAAATGCCTAAAATTTCTGGAAGCTCTGAGGAGATAAAGACAATTCCCTTCCCATCAGCAGTCAAATCGTTCATAATTTTGTAGATCTCGTATTTGGCTCCGACATCAATGCCACGGGTAGGTTCATCAAAAATGAATACCTGGGCGTTGGTGAGAAGCAATTTTGAAATAACCACTTTTTGTTGATTACCTCCCGATAGGGTTTCAACCACTTGATCTCGGCTAAATACTTTAATTTTTAGCTTTTCGATCAATGAATCAACAATATTTTGCTCTTCTTTTCTCTTGACAAAAAGATTTTGAGATATTTTTTTAACAATTGGAAGTGAGATATTTTCTCTTACTGATAAAAGTAAAATGAGGCCTTCCTGCTTCCGGTCTTCGGAAAGATAGACCAGACCGTGAGAAATCGCTTCACGAGGATGACAAAACAGTTTCATTTTTTGATTACTAATTTTTATTTCCCCTTTGTTGGGACAAGTTGCTCCAAATAATGCTTTGGCTAGTTCAGTCCTTCCCGAACCAATTAAACCTGCAAAACCAACTATTTCTCCGGCATGGACTTCAAAGCTGATATCCTTGAATTCACCAGCTCGAGTCAGATCCTTTACCGACAGAAGCAAATCACCTTTTTGAGCCGTCCGGGGTGGGAACAACATGTTCAGTGACCGACCAACCATCATTCGAATAACCTCAGGTGAAGTTGTAGCAGATTTGAGACTGGTCTGAATGTGTTTTCCATCTCGCAGGACAGTAATGGCATCGCATATTTTGAAGATTTCTTCTAATTTATGAGAAACATAAAGAATAGTAATACCTTTACTTTTCAGGGTATTGATGACCGAAAATAGGTTTTGGACTTCTTTTTCGGTTAAAGATGAAGTAGGCTCATCCATAATTAAAATCTGGGTATTTAAAACCAAGGCTTTGCTAATCTCAACAATTTGCTGGTTGGCGACTGAGAGGTCTCCTACCCTATCACGGGGGGAAAAAGAAACATTTAGTTCATTTAAAACTTGTTGGCTTTTCCTTTCCATTTCAGCTCGATCTAAAGCTCCGGCAAAACCGACTGGTTCTCTTCCTAAAAATATATTCTCTGCCACAGTGAGTTCCCGAACAACAGTCAATTCTTGAAAAATTGTGGCAATACCTTTTTTTTGTGCTTCATGAACTGAAGTTATCTGGAGCCGCAGATCATCAATAAATATATCTCCTTCATAGTCGGAGTAAATTCCAGAAATTATTTTAATCAAGGTACTCTTTCCAGCGCCATTTTCTCCAACTAAACCATGTACAGTACCAGAATTAATCTGGAAGGAAATATTTTCGAGTGCAATGACTCCTGGAAATGACTTGGAAACATGATCAATGCGAATCATTGGATTCCACCTTCGTTCCTTATTGCTACATCATTTTGGATTTATCTTTTTTCTTGCAGCAAAAAACAGAAACGGAAGGCCATAAATAAACAAACTTTTATAGCCTTCCGGAGTGAACAGCTGATTCTTAGAATCCAAAAGTATCTACGTTTTCTGGAGTTAATAGCGTGTCAGGAACATAGGAGAACTTTTCTTCAACATCAGTAACTGGTACCTCTGCCCAGCCATATTCGTTTCCTGGAACAGGTAGAACTTTATCTTTGGTTAGATAATCGTAAGCAATTCGCACTCCTAAATAAGTCATCTGAGCTGAATCTAATGCCAATCCACCCTTTACAATTCCATTTTTGACATAATCAGCGTTTTGTTTCGGCATTGAAACTCCCCAAACCGCTACTTTTCCTTCCAAGCCAGCATTAATAATTGCTTGAGCCGCTGCTGGGATTCCAGTGGTGGTGGTACTGGCAAAACCAGCTAAATCAGGATGAGCGAGTAATACTGATTCGCACTGACTCAAGGCTTTTTCATAGTCATTATCATTGGCATACAAGCCCACGATGGTAATATCCGGATGTTGAGCCAATACCGCTTCTATGGCTTTTTGTCTCATTTCAAGATAGGGCTGCCCAAGGCCAGCAGTGATTAAAGCAACTTTCCCTTTGCCACCAATTTCTTTTGCTAAACCTTCACCAATGTTGGTACCACTCTGAACTGGCTCCCATCCCGAAGCGGTCCAAATAATGTCGGTTCCCGGTGCACCAATATCAAAACCAAATACCGGTATTCCCTTGGCTATCGCATCGGCAATCGGCTTTTTCATGGTTTCGGCATCAACTGCTGCCAAAAGAATGGCATCAACGCCTTTATTAACTTGGTCGTTAAAATAATCCAGTTGTTTGGCGGCATCTTCTTTTTCTGGTGCAGTATAAATAATATTAATACCAAGTTCTTCTCCGGCTTTCGTGGCACCTTCTCCACAACGTACCCACCAGGGATGACCGAGAGATAACGGGATAACAGCAATAGTAAGCTCTTGAGCGCTGGCTATCATGGTCATAGAAAGCAGAAAAATCACCATCATTACTAAAAATATACCTTTTTTCACGGTTTATTCCCTCCATTTTTAAAATCTTTTTTCCTTAATGTCGTCTTACCTTAATCAACTACAACTTCCCAGGCTTGAAAAGAATGGTCTTAAAGGTCATAAAAGTTTTTAATAAATATGAAATTTGCTTTTTAAACAGGAATTTTCACCTCCTCATTCTCCTTAGTTTTTCTAATTTATCCTGAAAATACCAGAATGAATGAAAAATGATCAAAAAAGTTAGGTACACCCCCCTGAATCCCCCCTCAATGGGGGAATAAATTTAACAATTCCCCTCCTTGGAGGGGTACCGCTTTCGCGGCGGGGAGAATGTTTTTTATTCGTCATCCTGAGGCTTCG
>NZ_DAOLQM010000181.1:0-4524 GCF_035418125.1 Atribacter sp.
ATGGAGAGAATCTCGTGGAATTCACTCCCCGACATGATTTGCAGAGGTTGAACGACAACTGACCCATAGCCTTCATCAGCTAATTTTGCCAGAGCTGACATGGGACTGTCGATACTTACGCCATCCCGTTCTTTCAGAATATTCCGGATGGTTCGTGAACCATAGCTCAACACCACAGTTTGTTCGGGAAATGCTTGTTGGGCTGCTTTTACCACGTTTTCAATGGAAACAGCAGCTTCATGGTAGGACGTTCCAAAAGCAGCGATGAGTATAGCTGATTTTTCTTGCTGCTCGGCAGCATAAACTTGAAAGCTAGTTAAAACCAATACCACCACCACCAACAAAATAAAAAATATCGTGTTTTTCCAAATCATTGCTTTGACCTCCCTTATGAATTAAATAATATTGGTTCTTTCTTCACCCGGGGGATCAAGCAAAAAAATAAATCGACTTTTGTCTCTCGCAAAAGCCGACATTTCCTTGATTCCTCGGGTTGGTATCCTGACTTGAAGGCGCATCCTACTCGGTTCTCCTTCCCAGCTTTATTCGCCAGTGGTTTTTTGAACCTTTCGTTCCTTCTTACAGTGGCGGGACCGCACCGGATTTTCACCGGTTTCCCAGTCTCCCGTGGAAGAATGCTATTCAATTGTCTACTGGTATGAATCTTAGTTTAAATAATTTAATTTTGCAAGGAAAAATGATCTATTATTGAAAAAATTTTATTGTTTGGTTTTCTTTAAAATGATACTTGAGAAATATCCATAGTGTTCGTATGCGGTTTTATGATTTAAATCCTGAATCATTTCTTGATCGGTTCCTATTTCGCAACAGATCTTTCGAACTGAAAACTCTCTGGTTAGCAATTCTAATTCAGCTAAATTTGAAATTTGATTGATTTTATAAATAATCACAGTATCGCTTAAATCTAAAAACAAAGCTATCATTTCATGGTTTGCCTCACCGGTAATAACTGATAAGGCTTGGTTTTTTCCCACTGCCGGAATCTGAAGGTGAGATAGAGCTAATTGATAAGCACTTAAACCAGGAATAATATCAATTTTAATTTCAGGATATTGTTCTTGCAAAAATTGATGGAGCTGAAAATAACTGGAATATAAAAAATGATCTCCAATAATGAGAAAAGCCGCTTGATCGTAAAGTTTTAACTTGGTCATCATCGAATCAACATTCGATTGGATAATTTCTGAAAATCGAGGATTGGAGAAATAAGGAAAATACAACGGAACAATTGAGGTACTTTTTGAGATGTAGGGAAGAGCAGTATGATAAGCTCGACTGGATAAATCACTTTTCATCGAAGGGACAAAAATCAATCGGCTGCTTTCAATAACCTTCTTTGCTTTCACGGTAACCAGTTCAGGATCTCCAGGGCCGAGACCAACCACAGACAGTTTCAAAGAGTATACCCCCTATCAGTAATGAGATATTCTCCAAGGCGTTTGTTTCTTAGCCCTCCAATAATCAACAGCGTGTTCATGTCAAGATTGGAATGAATTAGTTGTTGGAGCTGGACGAATTCCTTGGTCCCATCTTTTTTAATGATGGCCACGTTGGTTTCTAATCCGCGATTTTGTTGAACGATATCAACCAGCTCTTCAATTTTTTGAGAACGATCCTTTTTAACTAAGTTATAGACTACGATTGGAAGCTCAGTTTGAGCAAGGAGTTGAAGATTGGTGGTAATGCTATCCCAGCCAATTAAGTAATCACTCAGACTGATAACACAAAAACCATTAACCAACGGTGATCCAATCAGAGAAGCTCCCCACAAGGCTGCAGTAATTCCGGGAACGATGCGCCATGGAATGTTTTCTTGGATTGCCAGTTCCACCCCCGGAGCTGTCATTCCAAACACCCCTGAATCGCCACTGCTGATTACCGCTACCCGATTTCCTTTTTTAACCAATTCAATTGCTTTTTTTACCCGCTGGATTTCTTCCCCCATCTTGGTACAAATCGATAGGATGCGGTTTTGATAACGAAATGGCACCATTTTTAAATAGGTTTCATACCCAATGATCAAGTCACTTTCTTCAAGAGCTTGTATGGCTTGGATTGTCATCAGGTTGGGCTGACCGGGTCCGATTCCAATAAACGTTAAACTTCCCTGAGGTTTCCAAGGGAGTCGTCCCAAAGCAAAGGTCATATCGGGATAGACGGTTTTTCCCACTAAAATCTCAGCACCACGAATAATCAACGACGGTTCAGATAAACCGGGAATTTTTAAATGTTTTTGGGCACAAGGAGAATGAAAATCCCCGGTAACATTCTTTAATTGATCTGGTGAATATCCGGTAATTTTGATTGACTTACTTTGAACCAAGGGGAGAAGCGAAGGAACTTTTCGGTCAAGAGTGAGGACCTCAGCTACCGAAAGGTGGGAATATTTATTTTTTTCAATAAAATCATGGTAAAACTCTTCAAATATTTCGATGGAAAACTGTTTTCGAAATCCAGTTCCGATTACTAAAGAGCGAGGTCGCACAAAAACCGCTTTTGGGCAAAAAGAAATCCGGTCGGTTAGATATAAAAAGGGTTCTTGGGGAAATTGGTGATGAGATGATTGAATTTGGTAACCGGGGAAATAAGGTGGCGAAAAGGATTCATCAAAACAAAAGGGAATAATTTCGCCCTCTATCAGACGACTTTGAATGGTTTTTAGAAGATAATGAGGATCTTCAATTTGGCAATCCAATCGTTCGGCGATCTCTTCTGGACTGAGATAACCGCAGGCCTCGGTTCCAGTCGTAATCACCGGTATGAGTTGAAGCTGCTCAGCAATTAAACGGCAGAGGGTATTCATGGAACGGGAATGGCCTCCGTTCACCACGATACAGAAATTGGCAGCTCCATCAATGACGATGATTCCCGGATCGGTCCGTTTGTTTTTGAGAAAGGGCGCGGTCAATCGAGTAGCAATTCCAAGGCTTCCTATAAAAATTAAGACGACATCAGTTTCCCATTTTTCCTGAAGGTTTTTTTGGGAATTTTTCCAAGCTTCGACGAATTGCGCTGGTTGCAAAAAATCCAAATTGGCAATATTTTTTGCCAAGAGGGCATAGTGTTTATGAAAAGGGAAGATGACGGTTTTCATTTATCCAATCTCCATAAAGATATGATCGAAAGTGCTCCGAATGATTTAAAAAAGGTCCAATCAGAAGCGTTGCAGAACGGTGAATCCCAGCCTCTTTCACTGCTTGAGTAATTTTTTCCAAGGTGCTCTGAATAATACGTTCATCCGGCCAGGTTACTCGATAAGCACAGATTATTGGGGTCTCTATTGGATATATTTTTGATAATTCTTCAACCACCTGATCGATAAATCCAATGCTGAGGAGGATGACCATCGAGGTTCGATGAGCTGCCAGGGTTGAAAGCTGTTCGCTTTCTGGTACAGGAGTTTGTCCGCCCATTCGAGTAATGATCAGAGTTTGAGTCCCATGGGGAAGAGTGTATTCTTTTTTAATCCTGGAAGCTACTGCACCGACCGAAGACACACCGGGTATGACTTGATAGCTGATGCCGCGGTTATCTAATTCATTCATTTGTTCCTGGATTGCTCCATAAAGGGAAGGGTCTCCCGAATGAAGTCGAATAACAAGGTGATTTTGAGCGACTTCTTGGACCATATAATCGATGATTTCTTCGAGCGTATGGGTTGAGCTGTCAACTAATTTCGTCTGAGGAGAACATACTTTTAGAATGCCATGGTTTATCAAAGAACCGGCATAGATAACACAATCGGCTTTTTCTAAAAGCTTTTTCCCTTTTAGGGTTATGAGTTCAGGATCTCCTGGTCCTGCTCCGACAAAATAGACCGGGGTCATGATTTAACTGCCTTGATAAAAAAAATGGGATTGAGCGATTTCATCATCAAGTTTTTATCATTGGGATCAATCCGGGATATACTTTGCTGAAAAATCGATAAAGACTGAAAAGGATTATTTTTTATCAGATTTATCCCCTCAGTCACATGCAAAAGAGATAGAGCAGTCATAACCAAGATTCCTCCTTTTTTTAATACTTTAGAACTATTATCGATAATCGAGGAAAGAGAACCTCCACTTCCTCCAATAAAAATGCGATCGAAGAGCTTTTGGGGAATGTCGTTCGGTGCTGTACTATGGATACATTGAACATTATCAATCCTAAAACGCTCACAGTTTTGCTGGATGAGCTGACAGGCTTCTTGATTTTTTTCCAGAGAAAATAAAATACCTTCGGATATCCGTCGAGCAATATCAATGGTAATGCCACCTGAACCGCCACCTATTTCCAGTACAGTCATGGCTGGTGAGAGCTCCAGTAATGAACAAACCATCATTCGGGTCTCTTTTTTTGAAAAAGGGATATTGGTGCGAATATAATCCTCGTCCTCAAAAAAACCGATCCCTTTTCTCTCTCCCGGGGAAAGGTAAATGAGGGCAAGATCGCTTTGGGAAAGGTGAGTACTGCAGAGTTCTTGAACAGTACCCGATTGGATGAATTCCCCCGGAAGAGACA
>NZ_DAOLQM010000182.1:0-4475 GCF_035418125.1 Atribacter sp.
CTGAGGAGTCCGGTGTCTTCTACCGGACGACGTGAGAATCTCATCCTTTAAAGTACTTATGAAGAAAAAACTTAAAAAGATGTGATTCTCACGCCATTAGATACCGAGGGGGAGAGGGGGAAAAAATTTGAGGATGGGACCCTCACGGCTTCAAAAAACGAAGCCTCAGGATGACGGATTAAAGGCACACCCCACTAACCCCCCTCAATGGGGGAATTCATTTGATGGTATTTTCAGGATAGAAACCAAAACCATAACACGATTAATAAATAGACCAAAAATTTAAAAAACCCATTAAAAAGTTATGAAGAGGAGGGGTTGGGAGATGGGGAATTATGCCAGGAAACAATCATCAAAATAATAAGATTTCAGAGGATTCCAACGGAAAGAATCCAAGCCAGAGAGGGGAGAAATCTAAAAAATTGGAATACGTTGGAGCAATAGCTGGGAACTTAGTTTTACTCTATATCATCAATCATTTAATGAAATGGCACATTCCTTTCATAACGGAAGATTTTAATAAAGTTCTCCCTTATATGAATTGGTCAATTTATGCTTCGATTGTCGCTAATATTCTTTATATTTTTTTTAATCAGAAGGTTGTTCGCTTGGGAACCATGCCGGTAATAAATATTCTCAGTTTCCTATCAATATACATGTTATTTAAAGTTTTTCCTTTTGATTTTAAATCAGTTGGATTAGGAATATTGAATCAAATTGGTAAAATATTGTTAGGATTGGTAGTGGTGGGGGTCATTATAGGTATTATAGTGGATTGGTATAAATTGATCCGGGATTATTAAATTGTTTTAATTGGTCTTTTTACTAAGATATTATTTTGAGATTTTATAGGAGGTACGGATATTGAAGAAATTCTTTTGATGTTTATGGGTGCTCTAATCTATGTCGGAATATTTTTAATTATCACCCTTCCTTTTAGGATATATAGTGCTTTTCGAAAGGGGTATAAAGAGACTGCCATTCGAAGAATTTTTTTATGGGGTTTAATCGTTTTAACTTTGATTCTCCTCGAGAAGTTTAAGCTGGTCAATGTTGAAGAATATCTTTTTTTCTGGTAAATCAAGTAGGCAAGGATCAAAAGTGGGATTAAATTCTTGTTGCTAAACCGCTAGATATTTTTATTGAAAAGTTGACAGGAAATGAAGCGGTCTCTATTATGAATTGTACCAAAAAAGTTAATACAAACAAATTTTGAACTACAGGAGGAAAGAAATGAAAGGAAAAATATTTTTTTTCGTTGTAACTGCTCTATTAATTTCATTGGCATTGGGGAGCACGGTGTTAGCAAATGAAGAAAAAACTTATATCGTTGGGATTGATGGCGATTATTACCCCTTTTCATTTATTGACAAAGATGGAAGTCCAGCTGGGTTTGATGTTGAGTCCATCCAATGGATAGCTAATGAAATGGGTTTTAAAGTACAAGTAGTTCCTATGGCATGGGATGGAATTATTCCTAGTCTATTGGCTAAAAAGATTGATCTCATTTACTCTGGAATGACAATTACTGAGGAAAGAAAACAGCAGGTTGATTTTTCTGATGTTTATTGGGTAGTTAATCAAGCGATAGCCGCTCGTGAAGGTGAAAATTTGGATATTGATAGTTTTAAAGCAGGAAAATATACTGTTGGAACCCAAAGAAGTTGTACCGCAGCCATGTGGATCGAGGATAATTTAGTAAAAACCGGAATTCTTCCCAAGGATAACCTCAAACTTTATGATAATTTCCCCTTGGCGGTAAATGATTTGATTAATGGTCGAGTTCAGGTGGCTATGATGGATGAACCGGTTGTATCCAAAGCGATTGCTGGAAAACCACTGGTAAAAATTGGAGTGATAAGTACGGGAGAAGAGTACGGAATCGCTGTCCGTAAAGAAGACACCGATTTAAAAGAAAAACTGAATGAAGGTTTAAAAAAGTTGATGGCTTCTCCTTTTTGGGAAGAACTTATGGTCAAATATGAGATGAAGTAATAAAAAGTTGGGAATATAAAAGTTTGGTAGGGAGCAGGGATGAAGATTCTTGCTCCCTATTTTTTTTCCAATGGTAAAAAACTTAGATTACCATTCACTCTATCTCATTTATAAAGTATAATCACTTTCAGTTATTCACGATATCGAGAAATTTTTAGTTGAGGTGGAACCATTGCAGGCGGTGATTGAGTCGTTTCCCTATATCATTTCTGGTATGGGTGTGACCCTTGGATTGGTTGGATTGGCATTGGCATTGGGTTTGATGGTAGGCATCCCAATGGCAGTTGGGCAGGTTTATGGAGGAAAGTGGACCGGGAAACTCATTGCTTTTTACGTCTGGATTTTTCGGGGACTTCCCAACTTGGTTTTATTATTTCTCTTTTATTTTGGAATATTTCCTCTTATGGGTTTGAATGTTTCAGCTTTTTTTATTGGTGCACTGGCTTTGGGCTTAAGAAGTGCTGCTTATCAAACTGAAATATTTCGAGGAGCCATTTTGTCTCTCGGCGAAGGACAAATGTTAGCGGCCCGGTCGCTGGGCATGAGTGAAAACCAAGCCATATTTAATATAATACTTCCCCAGGCACTCCGAATAGCTTTGCCAGGATGGTCAAATGAATACCCAATTTTACTCACTGATTCATCAGTTTGTTACGCGATAGGTGTCATGGAAATTATGACCCGGGGAAATCAAATGGTTACTCGAACCTATCAACCTATGCCAATTTATTTTGCTTGTGCTTTAATATTTATTTTAATGAATTATGGTGGATTAAGTCTTTTTCATGCACTAGAAAAACGGGTACATGTCCCCGGTTTTGGAAGTAGTGATCAATCATGACCGATTCAAAATATGTCCTTATCGTTGAAGATATCCATAAATCTTTTGGAGAAACTGAAGTATTGCGTGGCGTCTCGTTCCAAGTTGCCAGAGGAGAGACCCTGGTTTTTATTGGACCCTCGGGAACAGGAAAAAGCACTCTGTTGCGATGTGTTAATCAATTGACCGTTCCTGACCGTGGGAAAGTATGGCTCAATGGTGAAGAAGTAGTCCATTCCCATGGGAAAATAAACCTTTATCGCCAAAAAATGGGGATGGTTTTTCAAAATTTTTACTTATTTGACCACCTTACTGCTTTGGGGAATGTTGAAATATCCTTGCTGAAAGTTAAAAAAATGAACAAAAAAGAAGCCAAAGAAAAAGCCATGCATGAGTTGGAACGGGTTGGCATGGTACAAAAAGCTAATTTTTATCCAGCCGAGCTATCTGGAGGACAGGCTCAAAGGGTTTCTATAGCTCGCGCCTTGGCAATGGATCCGGAAGTAATGCTATTTGATGAACCAACCTCGGCTTTAGATCCGGAGTTAACCGGAGAAGTCCTGGATGTGATGAAAAATCTGGCTCGTGCTGGAATGACCATGCTAGTTGTCACTCATGAAATGGGGTTTGCTTCATCGGTAGCCAATCAGATTCTGTTTTTGGAAGATGGAGTTATTCTGGAAAGAGGAACACCGGAAAAAATTTTTTATCGGCCTGAGTTTGAGCGGACTCAAAAATTTCTTAGTAAAATGACCGAACTTTATGGTGACCTGGGTCAAAAAAATGGATAGTTTTGTATTTATTCAGGAACGGCTCCTTCCGTCGCTGTTAGAAGGAACATCGGTAACCATCAAGCTTATTCTACTTTCGATACCTTTTGGCTTGTTGACCGGAATAATCGTTGCCGTAGGGCGTGTATATGGAAATAAGCCGATATCGATGATTTGCCGACTTTACGTTTTGTTTTTTAAAGGTTGTCCCTTATTACTACTGTTGTTTATGATCTATTTTGGTTTGCCACCAATAGGAATATCGCTCTCGCCAATGGTAGCATCGGTCTTGGGTTTTGTGCTGTGCAACGGGGCATATTCCTCGGAATATATCCGAGGTGCAATTCAATCAGTAAAAATTGGCCAAATCACAGCTGCTGAAGCCTTAGGAATGACTCGTTTTCAGGGCGTTTTGTATATTATTCTTCCCCAAGCTTTTCGTCGAGCGCTTCCTGGGGTGGGAAACGAGATTATCTATTTGATTAAATATTCTTCTTTAGCTTATATGATTACCTGCATCGAGCTGACCGGAGCTGGAAAAATTGTTGCTGCTCGTTTTTTCCGTTTTACCGAAACATTTATGGTTATTGGGATCATTTATTTAATATTGGTAACTATTGCAACGAAATTGCTCAATTACGCTGAAAGAAAACTCTATTACCCTGGCATGGGTCCTACCAGTTTTAAGGGTTAAAACAAAGGTTTTTTTCTTGGATAAAATTGGCAGTAATATCTATTTAAAACGTCGTTGTTAGAAGCATGGCGACGTGACAATCCCATCCTTTATCCTTTTCTTTAAAATTTTTTCTTAGAATAATCAGGAAAAACTGAAAGGCACCCTCCCCGCCGCAAAACGGCACCCCTCCAAGGAGGGGAATTGTTGAATTCAT
>NZ_DAOLQM010000183.1:0-4462 GCF_035418125.1 Atribacter sp.
ACGATTAATTCAATTAATGTGAAACCTTCTTCCCCCTTTTTATTTTGTTTTTTTCTTATAACTGACCACATTTTTGTGCACCTCCAAATATTTCGGTTATAATATTTAATATATTTATCGGTTGAATAAAAGAAAACTTTATACTCAAATTAAAATGTTTATCCTCCGCCCATTCCCTGAGATGCCATTTCGAAGATAGGAAGGAAAAACGCTAAAGCTATAATTAATAGTCCAACACCAATAACTGCAGTGAGAACCGGCTCAATGGTGGTTGAAATACGTCCAACAAAAACGTTAATTTCTTTATCATAGAGCTCAGATAATTTACCCAGGGTCATTTCTAAATTTCCTGATTCCTCTCCTACGTTGATCATTTGAGTAAGAATAGGAGGAAAAAAATCATAATCCTTGACGCTCTGAGAGAGATTTCTCCCTTTACGAATTTTTTCCGCAATCTCCAAGAGGATATCCCGAATGAAGTAATCCCCTACCGCTGAGGAAACGGTTTCCAATGCTTCGACCATGGGCATCCCGCTACGCAATAAACCATTCATGATCCAACAAAAACGAGAGATGACTAGTTTTCTAAACAATTCTCCAAAAAGTGGCAATTGGTGTTTTTTTTGGTCCCACCACCTTTTTCCTTTCTCTGAGTTAGCATACATATAGAAAATAATAAATCCACCTATCAACCCCCCGTAAACGAAATACCAATTGGCATTCATAAATTTAATAACATCTAAAAAGATCTTAGTAATGGTTGGAAGTTCTATGCTGAAGCTTTCAAAAAGAAGAAGAAATTGGGGGAAAACAAAATACACCATAAAAAATGAAGCAGCTATCATGGCTACTATTAAAATTATAGGGTAATACATAGCCGATTGTACTTTGTCTCGAAGGTCCTTCTCCCATTCTAAATAATCGGCTAATCGTCCTAAGGCCCAATCAAGGTTACCTCCAGCTTCACCCGATTGGACCATCCCAACAAAAACTCGGTTAAAAACTTTGGGATATTCATTGATGGCTTGAGAAAATGAATAACCTCGCTCAATCTTTCCGGCTAATTCTTCAATAACAATAGCAAAACCTTTATTCGAAACCTGTTCACCCATACTTTCAAGAGCGGCAATTAAAGGAACGCCAGCTTCTAACATTGTAGCAATACCACGACTAAAAAGAGCTAACTCTTTAAGATTTATTTTCCCTCCCTTACTGGTAGAAAAAAGAGAAATTTCTTTTTTTAGGCCTTTTGGTTTCTCCTCGGTAATGGAAGTAATAAAATAGCCCCGATCACGAAGAGCAATAACTGCATCTCTTTCGCTATTGGCTTCCATTGATCCTTCATGAGTTGCACCCAAGGTATCACGGACTTTATAAATATAATTTGACATTAAGCTCGATTCCTCCAGACTTTAAATTCTTTCTGATCAATGGCATGATCAAAAGCGTCTTCCCAGGTCACCAAGCCTTTACGATAAAGCTCAAAGAGCGATCGATCCATAGTAACCATTCCTTCTGATAAGGAGGTTTGCATTATGGTATAAATTTGATGACTCTTCCCTTCTCGTATCAAATTACGAATGGCATTATTGGCTAACATTACTTCAATTGCTGGTACTCTCCCTTTAGCATTAGCACGGGATAAGAGTTGTTGACTGATAACACCTTGAATAGCTCCCGCTAATTGGATACGAACTTGTTGCTGTTGATGGGGAGGAAAGATGTCGACTATCCGATCAATGGTTGAAGGGGCATTGTTGGTATGGAGGGTAGCAAAAACCAAATGCCCGGTCTCAGCGGCGGTCAAGGCAATCGCAATGGTTTCTAAGTTTCGCATCTCCCCCACCAGAATGACATCAGGGTCTTGACGAAGAGCATGAACTAAGGCATTTTCAAAGGAATGGGTATCAGCGCCCAATTCTCTTTGATTAATAATACTTTTTTTATGGCTATGGAGATATTCAATCGGATCTTCAATGGTTATAATATGACACGCTCGCGTATTGTTAATATAGTCAATCATCGACGCCAATGAAGTGGATTTTCCACTACCGGTTGGTCCGGTTACTAAAATCAAACCACGAGGTAGTGCTACTAATTTGACCAGTGTCTCTTTGGGAAGTTGGAGCTCTTCCATGGAAGGGATGGTATAACTCAAGGCTCGAAGCACCAAACCACAGGATCCGCGCTGTCGGTAAACATTAACGCGAAAACGACCAGTTTGAGGAAGACCAATCGAAAGGTCTAATTCATTATTTTTATGAAATTGTTCCCAGCGCTCATTTCCACCAACAATAAATCGAGCGATATATTCGGTATCTTCTGGCTTCAAAACCGGCAAATCGGTTTTTGTTAATTTTCCATCGATGCGTATAACCGGTGGTAATCCAACCGTAAGGTGTAAATCAGATCCTTTGCTGTCTACAACTTTTTTAAGAAGCTCTGGTACATCCCAATCCATTTTAATCCTACCTTATGTTTCTCCTGAAAACTCATATTCAACCATATTCCTGCTATATTGACCTCTCTCTTTGGATAAAGGGAGAAGGTGCTATCTATTCTTTCTATAGCACAAATATATTATCGGATACTTTTACGAAAAGTTTAGAAAAGATGAGTGTTTTAGAGGAAAATCAAATATCGGCAGTAACTCGGTACATTTCTTCCGGGCTAATTATGCCTGCAAGCACTTTTATTGCAGCATTTTCACGAAGAGTTCTCATGCCTTCTTTTCGAGCTGTTTCGGTTAGATCCCTCTCAGTAGCATGATTTAATATCATTTCTCGAAGATAGTCATTCAAATCAAATATGCTATGGATGGCTATTCTCCCCTTGTATCCCGAGGTACAACGGGAACATCCTTTTCCTTTATAAACCACAACATGATCCTTCTTGCCCTCAGTAAGGTCGAGTGCTGCATCACCATCCAATTCTACGGGATATTTACAATATTCACATACTTTCCTCGCCAATCGCTGGGCAACAACTCCAATAATTGCTGAAGAAATAAGAAAAGAAGCTACGCCCATTTCTTGGAGTCGGGTTACCGCTCCAGGTGCAGTATTGGTATGAAGAGTTGAAAATACTAAATGCCCGGTGAGCGCGGCATGAATGGCAATCTCAGCGGTCTCTCGGTCTCGAATTTCACCGACCATGATAATATCCGGATCTTGTCGCATAATAGAACGGAGCGAGTTAGCAAAAGTAAGGTCAATTTTTGGTTTAACTTGGATCTGGTTGATATCATCTAAAATATACTCAACTGGGTCTTCAATGGTAATAATATTTAAATCCGGACTACTAACGTGATTAAGAGCGGAATAAAGAGTAGTGGTCTTTCCGCTGCCGGTTGGTCCGGTGAGAAGAACCATTCCATAAGGTCTTTCAATCATCCTATAAAAACGTTGCAGTTCATCAGGCTCAAATCCTAACCGGTTGAGATTTAAAAGTAAACTTGATTTATCAAGAATTCGCATGACGATCTTTTCTCCAAAAATAGTAGGGAGAGATGAAACTCGAAAGTCTATGGTTCGATTTTCTACAGTTACCTGAAAACGACCATCTTGGGGAAGACGTCTTTCAGCGATGTTCATACGACAAAGAATTTTAACCCGGGATATTAAAGCAGGATGAATTTTAATGGAGGTACTGGTTGAATCTTGAAGGATTCCATCAATTCGATACCGAATTCTCACCCGGTCTTCATGGGGTTCAATGTGGATATCACTAGCACCCGCTCGAATGGCTTGAAGAATTATCATATTGACTACCCGGATAATTGGTGCTTCTTCACCCATCTCCTTGAGTTGATCGATTTTTAGTTCCTCAGCTTCATCAAGGTAGATCATGCCCTCTTCTTCCTCAGCTTCCTTGAGGATCTCGCTAACCGAAGAACTGCCTCCATAATAAGAATTTATAATACTCTCAATCACATCTGGAGGAGCAATTGCTGGATGAATATCTTTTTTGGTCATTATTCTTGCCCGGTCAATCGTTACAATATCCACTGGATTCACCATGGCCAAAACTATAAAACTGGCTTCTTCATTCACTGTAACACAATGATTTTGCCGACAAAATTTTTCGGGAAGACGAGTCACTGCGTTGGGATCAACGACATAATTATCGAGGTCAATATATAAAGTGCCCATCTGCTCTGCAAGAGCCTGAAAGAGTTCTTTTTCCTTCACGAAGCCTTCTCTTCGTAATATTTCACCTAATTTTTCACCGGTTTTTTTCTGAATTTCTATTGCTTTCATAAGCTGATCAAAGGTAATAAAACGCTTGGCAACCAGTATCTCACCTAATTTTTTTGAATTGAGTGTGCTCATTTCCATAAAGCATTTCTCCTAAATCAATACTTATTGGCAACTTATTTAATCCTGAAAACACCTTAATCAGCGAGGTGTGAACCCTGATTAGAAAAAAAACACTCGATATGTAGTTTAAACTGATTCAAAAA
>NZ_DAOLQM010000184.1:0-4400 GCF_035418125.1 Atribacter sp.
AATGTTGGAGAAATTGAAAATCCTGATGCCGTGGGTATTATTGGGAATATTGTTTGTGGTGATGCTTTAAAAATTACCCTCAAAGTAGATAAGAAAACTCATAAAATAATAGATGCTAAGTTTCAAACTTTTGGATGTGCCTCAGCCATAGCTAGTTCATCAGTTTTAACTGAGTTGTTGAAAGGAAAAACCATTGAAGAAGCCCAAGAAATTAGCAATCAAGATATTGCTGATTACTTGGGAGGTCTTCCTGAAGAGAAAATGCATTGCTCAGTTATGGGCAGGGAAGCTTTAGAAGAAGCCATCAAAAATTATAAAGGGGAAATCCAGCCTATTGAACTTCAAGAAAAAATTGTTTGTAAATGTTTTAATGTTTCAGAAGAAAAAATTCGTAAAGTTGCTCAAGAAAATCATCTAACGACGGTTGAGGAAATTACCAATTTTACCAAAGCCGGAGGCGCATGTGGATCTTGTCTTGGAGAAATTGAAGCTATTCTTAAGGATGTTTGGTCAATTAAAGAACCAATTAAAATTGAAACCAGTTCTCCAAAAAAACTCACCAATTTGCAAAAAATCGCCCTCATCCAAGACATTTTGGAGAGAGAAATTCGACCGAGGCTACAAGCCGATGGAGGCGATATCGAATTGATTGATATTGAGGGAAATAAAGTTATAGTAGGTTTTCGTGCCATGTGTGTATCCTGTCCTATGGGTGGGATAACACTTAAAAGTATCGAAGATAAACTCAGGGAAGTTGTTGGTGAAGAAATTATGGTGGTTGAAGAATGAATACTTTATATTTTGATAATAATGCTACCACTCAGGTTGCCCAAGAAGTATTAGATAGCATGCTTCCTTATTTTCGGGACTATTATGGTAATCCTTCCAGCATGCATACCTTTGGAGGACAGGTCTATCGAAGGATAGAAGAAGCCCGAGAACAAGTCGCATTGCTTATTGGAGCAGAGCCAGATGAAATCATTTTTACCAGTTGTGGAACCGAAAGCGACAATACTGCAATTATGAGCGCTATCGAAACCAATCCAGCAAAAAAACACATTATTACAACCAAAGTTGAACATCCGGCAGTTTTAAACTTCTGTAAAAATTTGGGCCGTAAGGGATATCGAGTAACCTACTTACCGGTTGATAATAAAGGAAGATTAGAAATTGAATCATTTTTGCGGGCTATTGACGATGACCTAGCAATAGTTTCAATTATGTATGCTAATAATGAAACCGGAGTAATTTTTCCCATAGAAAAGATTGGGCATATTCTTAAAGAAAGAAAGGTAGTTTTTCACACTGATGCGGTTCAAATTGTTGGCAAATTACCAGTTAACGTAAAAGACCTTCCAGTTGATATGCTTACACTTTCAGGGCATAAAATCCACGCACCCAAAGGGATTGGAGCTTTATATGTGAGGAAAGGAACCCGGTTTTATCCTTATATAATTGGTGGCCATCAGGAAAACGGACGTCGAGCAGGAACGGAAAACGTTGCTTTCATTATTGGTTTAGGGAAAGCTTGTGAGATCGCAGCAAAAAGTATTCAAAAGGAAATTAACTTCGTTAAAAAACTCAGAGATAAGTTAGAAAAGGGTTTATTAAATAATTGCCCGGATGCCAGTATCAATGGCGACAGAGAAAACCGTCTCCCAAATACATCTAATATTAGTTTTGAGTTCGTTGAAGGAGAAGCTGTCCTTCTCCGATTGAATGAATATGGTATTTGTGCTTCCTCGGGTTCGGCCTGCACATCAGGATCATTAGAACCAAGTCATGTATTACGGGCTATGGGGGTTCGTAACACGGCTATTCATGGCTCAGTGAGGTTTTCTTTGAGTCGGTATAATCAGGAGGAAGAAGTGAATAAGGTTATCGAAGTTATGCCGGGGATTATCAAAGACCTTCGGCTTATTTCTCCTTTCGGCCGGGAAAGACTAATGGGAAAAAGATGTTCTACTTGAAAAGGAAGACAATAAAAAGGGCGATAGATAATATCGCCCTTTTTTTATTTCCAAAATAAACCACAATGACACCGACCATTTTTTTCAACATCCCCCTGGCGGGTGTAAATACAAGGGCAAACATTGTCTTGAACGTTGTCAATTCTACAAGGACAATAGAAATCTCCAAATCGCTGCTGCTTTTTAAGCAAACCTTCCACCAGGGCTTCCTTCATTTCATTGAAATGGTAACCACGGAATCGAGCAAAATTATCCATTCTATGCCTTATTTCATCTTCTAAAGAGATATCCTTAGGTCGCTCTAAAACTATTTGATCTTGTTTTAAAACCATTACTAAGACTGCACCACAGACTGGACAAATGATCCTTTTCCCAGCTTCTTTTGTTTCTTTCAGAATAAAGTTGACCTGGCAGACTGGGCAGAGGATTTTTTCTTGGGCATTCATTTTTCTAAAGCCTCCTTGATACGAAGTTCATCATATCCAACAATGACTTCATCATCAATAACAATAACTGGGAATGCTCGTCGACCAGAAATTTTCTGTACTTCACTTATGGTTTTTTCTTTTTCATCCTCTTTGAGAAGATCCACATCTACTGAATCATAAATAATCTGATGGTTGGTAAAATATTTCTTTGCCATGGTGCAAAAAGGGCAGGTACTCAATGCATACAACATAATTTTTTTCATTTCTTTTGATACCTCCTCTTCTTATTTTCCGCTCATTTCAACTTAATGATAGGCATTGAATGCTATACGAGCTAATTTTTTAATCTTTCTTAAGATATCGACTGAATAATGATAGATGTGTTAAAAAAAGGTTTTACAAAGGAGATTAAATAAACATTTTAAAGAATACACATCACAATGAGTATTCTGTTCGATTTTCATTTCTAATGACAATAAAAGTTAAAAGTTCCTTTTAGGAAGTTTTATGATTCTCTTTAAAGATATATAATAAGTGTGATTTATAGCATCATCCTTCCATTAGTTAAATTAGGAACTTCATCCTATTATATCTTAAACTCATCTTTTATTAATTAATTCAAAAAATTTAAAAAAATTATTTAAAAAAGAGATTACATTATTTTATTTGGAGTAAAATATTTTTAGAGAAATTACCATCAGTAGTGCATAAAACCGTTTTTTTATCAGAATTTATGATGTAGCTATAATTGAATGAATATGAGTTAAAGATGGTAAAAACGGGAGGGGAATGTTAATGAGATGTAAAGATTTATTTGTTAAATTTTTAATTTTGAGTTTATTGTTGTTCGTTCTGTTTTCTCAACCTTTTCCTCACAACAGGGATTTGTTCAACTCTTCAGCTTTTGCCCAGGAAATGAATATTCTTTTTCTGCACCATAGCACCGGTCAAGTCATTTGGGAGGGTGGTGTTCCCGATTTAATTGATCAATATAACAACAATAATGGTACGTCATATTTTATCGAAGCCCAAGAATTTCCCAAAGATTATCCTTATGGATGGAGTAATTATCCCTATGACTATTGGAATATCTGGGTTGAACATGCTGGAGAAGAGCCATTTATGGATGAACCGACTCTGGAAATACTCACTCAAGATTACCAAATGATCATTTGGAAACATTGTTTCCCGGTGAGTGATATTGAGGGCAATAGTGGAGAAGCAGACGTGAGTTCCGATGTTAAATCCATTGAAAACTATCAACTTCAATATTTGGCTCTTAAAGAAAAAATATATGAATTTCCTGAAACACTTTTTATTGTTTGGACTGGAGCAGCGCAAGTAAGAGGTGCTACCACAAAAGAGAATGCACAAAGAGCACAGAAATTTTTTAAATGGGTTAAAGAGGAGTGGGATCAGCCCGGAGATAATATTTATATTTGGGATTTTTTTCAGTTAGAAACCGAGGGTGGATTTTACTTAAAAAATCAGTATGCTGCTTCCAGTGATGATTCTCATCCAAATTATGAATTTGCAGAAAGGGTTGCACCCCTGCTCGTTCAAAGGATTGTTGATGTTATTGAGGGAAGAGGTGATGAAGGAAGTTTGACCGGTGAATAAGCTCGGTTCTAAAAATCCTTTTTAAGTTATTGGAAAGAAGCGGAGCTTAGGATTTTTATTCATATCGTAAAGCCGTAATTGGATCAAGCTTACTGGCTCGTCGGGCGGGGAGTATGCCAAAAAACAAACCGACAGCCAGTGAAACTCCAAAAGATATAACAATAGAGCCAAAACTGACAGTAGTAACCCATTGGGTTAAATTTCCAATTATTTTTGCGCCGATTGTTCCAAAAATAATCCCAAGTATTCCTCCCAAACAACTCAGCACTGATGATTCAACCATGAATTGGAAAAGAATATCATTTGGACGAGCTCCGATTGCTTTCCGAAGGCCAATTTCTCGAGTTCTTTCTGTAACCGAAACCAGCATGATATTCATAAT
>NZ_DAOLQM010000185.1:0-4393 GCF_035418125.1 Atribacter sp.
CGGGCACAAAAAAATTGCATCCCACCATTTAAATATCTTTTGAAGGATTTGTTTTTCAAATCCGCAGATAAATTTGCAGAACAAAAGATTCTAAATATATAATAACAAGAAAGAATTCTTTATTATTTTTAAGATGATGAAATTCGATGTTAAATTATGGTAGAATAATTTGAAATTGAATTTAAAAAATCTTTGAGGAGGTGATAAAGCTTTCCTAGTTATGGAAGCTAAAGTTTTTATAAACCAATCGTAAGCAAAAAACTGTAGGAGGGAAATTTATGAAAAAGTCATTCATTTTTATTCTTTTAGTAGGAATTCTGGTTTTTACTTTTGTCGTAGGAGTGGGAGCACAAGAAAAGAAGTTGAAATTTGCCTGGTGTCCAACTATTGAAGATCCATTTTATAGAATGATCGGCAAAGGAATTGCCGACAAATGTGAGGAATTAGGTATTGATCTCTTTGTTACTGAATATTTAAAGTCCTGGGGTGCTGAAATCCAGGTTCCAGTTTTGGAAGCCACCGCTGCCCGGGGAGATATTGACCTGCTCATTACCGGTCCTGCTGCTAAAGACTCGTTGATTGCTCCATTAAAGAAAATTTATGACAGTGGTATAGAAGTCCTCACCGTTGATACCTATCTTGGTGATGGAGATTATTCCAAAGAGAGCGATTATTCCTTCCCACTTTCTTTCATTGGAACTGATAACTTCCAGGGTGGAGTTGAAGTCGGAAAACACCTTGCGGAAATGATCGGAGGTAAGGGAAAGGTATTTGTTTCAACCACCAATCCTGATGTATCCAGCGTTGTGGAACGAGTAGAAGGTTTTAAAAAAGGTATTTCTGATTATCCGGATATTGAATTGGTTGGAGTAGAATACAACCTGGATAATCAGGAAAAAGCCCAGCAACAAACTGCCGCAGCTCTCCAGGCCAATCCCGATATCGTTGGTGTGTTTGGTACCAACCTCTTTAGTGCTCGTGGTTCCTACCAGGCAGTGGTTAACGCTGGTTTGACTGGAGCGGTTAAAATTGCTTCTTGGGATGCCACTGTAGACTTGATCAATGCTTTAAAAGAAGGCCAAGTTGACCTGGTCTTAGCTCAAAATCCATATGCTATGGGCCAATTGGCTGTTGAATGGGGTTACAAATTCTTCACTGAAGACGCTGAGGTTCCCAAGAAACTCAACCCTGAATTTTTCTTCTTTACCCATGAAAACGTTAATTTACCGGAATCTCAGAGATATATCTATCAATAAATAATCTTCAATTATCTACAGCACACTGGGGGAAAGACATTATTTTCCCCCAGTGTGCTGTACTCCAGGGTGAAAAATGGATAATGTTAAAACAACACAAGGTTTGTATGTTAAATTAGGAAAGAATTGGGTCATCTTATTTCTGCTCCTTTTGTGTATAATTTTTAGTTTTGTTGGAAAAGGTTTTTTTGCCAATAACACCCTGAACAATGTTTTAATGAGTTCATCCCCTTCGTTACTTTTAGCAGCCGGAGAAACTTTTGTTATCATAACTGGTGGGATTGACCTTTCCATTGGTTTTGTAAAAGGTATGGTATCGGTTATATCTGCTATTGTTATGCGGAATTTATTTGCTATGGGATATTCTCCCTTTATCTGCATATCATTGGGGATCATTGTGGGTTTATTGATTGGTTTATTACCCGGGTTACTCAATGGACTATTGGTCGCCAAGTTTCGAGTGCCTCCTTTTATCGCCACTCTTGGAATGTATGGCATAGCTAATGGAATTGCTTTCGGATTATGCGAAGGATTTCCCATTATTGATCTTCCCCAACAAGCCGGAAGAATAGGAAATGGTTTTATACTCTATTATTTTTCTGGTCTTGGGTTTTCCTTTCTCAAACCACCTGAGGGTATTCTTGACTCTCAGCTACGGGATTTGGTTCGGATTTTACCCAATTCAATTCTTATTTCCGGTATTATCATTGCCATTTTTGGGTATATTTTAACCAAAACCCAATTTGGCCAACACACTTACGCTATCGGTGGAAATATCGATGCTGCCCGAAGAGCGGGAATCAATGTAGACAGCCACTTGATTAAAATTTATACCATTTCATCTTTCTTCGGTGCCCTTGCAGGTGTGTTGTCGGTCTTGGTTTATTCCATTGGTTCACATACCCAATTTTCTGCCAGTTTGGAGCTCTTTGCGGTAGCGGCGGTAGTCATAGGAGGGGCCAGCTTAAAAGGAGGGAAGGGAAGTATTTGGGGTTCTTTTTTGGGAGTTATGGTTCTCACGGTTCTCGAAATTGGTTTTCTCATGGCAGGAATTTTCCCTTTCTATCGTTATATAGCCGTGGGAAGTATATTGGTGTTGGCAGTAATTATTGATCAAACATTTCCTGAATTAGTTTACGATTAAAGGAGAGAATACCATGAGTGCTGAAGATATTCGTAAATTATCAGGAAACAAGCGAGAATGGGGAGTATTAATAGGCCGAAGCTGGGTTTACCTTTTTTTAATAGGAGAAATCATCATTTTTAGTCTTTTGGGGACCGGCTTTTTTAGTGCCAAGAATTTTCAGAATATAATGGTTAATTCCATGACCATTTTGCTTCTGGCGGCCGGACAAACCTTTGTAATAATAACCAGTGGAATCGACTTGTCAGTTGGGTTTGTAATGGGATTTGCTTCGGTGGTTTCCGCCAAGATGATGGTGAGTTTTTATGCCATGGGATTTCCATCTGGCCTTGCCATAATATCTGGTGTTTTAATAACCCTACTCATCGGGCTTCTCCCCGGACTTCTTAATGGTTTTTTAGTAACCAAGATGAAAGTCCCTCCCTTTATTGCTACTTTTGGGATGTATGGTATTGCTTATGGTTTTTCGGAAATCATTAGCTACAATGTTCCGATTACCAACCTTCCTCCGGGGGTTGGAGACTTTGGGAATGGCTATCTTCTCTATTATCTTCCCGGAAAATTTCTGAGCTGGTTCCGGCAACCAGCCGGTCTAGCTCGAGCTGAGATTCGTGAGTTGGTTCCCCTGGTGCCAAACATCTTTATCATCTCGCTTTTGATTATTCTGGTTTTTTGGTTCGTACTCAACCGAACTCAATTTGGACAGCATACCTTCGCTATTGGAGGGAATGTTGATGCCGCCCAGAGAGCCGGAATCAATGTCGACTGGCATTTAATGAAAATCTACATGATTTCATCCTTTTTCGCTTCTCTTGGGGGGATCATGTATGTTCTGCGATTTGTCAATGGTCGAGCTGATGCTGGTTCCGTCCGGATGCTCGATTCGGTTGCTGCGGTGGTCATTGGTGGTGCTAGTCTCTATGGTGGGACAGGAGGGATGATTGGAACGATTATTGGAACATTCATTATAGGAGTGCTGGAGACGGGAATGGTCAATTTGGGAATACCAACCTTTAATAAATATATTTATGTTGGAGTGATTCTCATCTTTGCAGTACTCATCGATCAATTTTTTCCTGAACTGGTCAGAAAGGGAGATTAAACAGTATGGATGATCAAAAGATACCGGTTTTGGAAGTAAAAGATATTGTGAAACGTTTTGGAGGATTAGTGGCAGTCAACAAGGTTTCCATGGAGGTTGCGCCAGGTGAGGTTGTTGGACTCCTCGGAGATAATGGAGCAGGGAAATCAACTTTGATTAAGGTCGTTTCCGGAGTTTATCATCAGGATGAGGGACAGGTAATATTTCAGGGGAAAGAAGTAAAAATCGGAAATCCCATGGATGCTATCCGTTTAGGGATTGAGACTATCTATCAAGACTTGGCCTTAGCAGAAAATCTCAATGTCTATTCCAACATCTTTTTAGGACGAGAAAAACTCAAAAAAGCTTTGGGATTGATTGACGTTTTAGACCATGATTATATGCACCAGGAATCGAAAAAAGTTCTTGATCAATTAGGGATCGAAATTCCTTCTTTGAAAAATAAAATTAAAATGCTTTCCGGTGGTCAGCGTCAATCGGTGGCTATTTCACGTTCCATTTACTGGAATGCCAAACTTTTGATTATGGATGAACCGACCGCTGCTTTAGGTGTTGCCGAACAGAGAAAGGTGCTTGATCTAGTGAGAACTTTAAGTGCCCAGGGAGTAGGGATTATCATCATCAGCCATCAGCTTTACGATGTTTTCCAAGTTGCGCATCGATTGGTAATTTTGCGTCGGGGCGAAAAAGTGGGAGAGTTGATGGTCAAGGAAACCAATCCCGATGAAGTAGTCAGTTTGATGGTCGGTGCTGAGCTGGTTCAGCATGAATAAAAAAACGTGAGTTGTGAGTAGTTAGTCGTTAGCATAGAGGGGTAATAAGTCCTCCCTCCCCCTCACTTTTTCCCTTTAAGAAAGACTGAGGGGAAGAGGAAGCGATGAGGTGAGGGGG
>NZ_DAOLQM010000186.1:0-4378 GCF_035418125.1 Atribacter sp.
TCCCATTTCAGGGTTTTTAAGGAGAGAAATGACTTTCTCGACAGTTCCTTTTTTGTCTTGAGGATCGATGAGAAAACCACTTTCTCCGTCTTGAATCTGTAAAGGTATACCTCCAATATTGGAAGCAATTACCGGTTTTCCTTTCCAAAGAGCTTCGGTAACAGTCAGTCCAAAACCTTCGCGAGTTGATTTTTGAATGACCACATTCGCTTGTCTCTGTAAGGCGTTAACTAGAATACTATTTTCGGTGGTAAGCAGTATTAAATCTCGCTTTTTAATAAGATCGGTATGCTTTTTTAAAATTTTTGAATAAATTTTATATCCTTCGGGATCATCACTGGCCATACTCCCACACAAAACCAATCGACAATCTATTGCTTTTCGAACTTCTCGATAAATATCAATGACTCCTTCGGGATCTTTCCATTTATCAAAACGAGAAATCTGAGTAAGGATCGGTTTATTGAGAGGAACTCTGAATTTTTTCATGGTTTTTTGAATCGTATATTCGGTAAGTGGTTTATTTTTTGGTGACAGAGGATCAATGGCTGGTGGAATGATAATTTGCCTAACTGGAAGATCTTTTCTGAGATATTTTTCATTCGAAATAATTACCAGGTCATATTTTAATATAAAACTCTTTAAGAAATTCCAGAGCCGTTGATTGGGATCGGTCAGATCAATATGGCACCGCCAAATCCATGGTTGTCTTTTTTTATAAAAACGAATTAAGGGCAATGGTTGGGGATCGTGAATAATGCAAGCATCATGGTCAAGATGGGTAAATTGCGAAAAGTCTTCGTTGTTTTTAACATATAAATCCCTCTTAATATGAGTAAAATGGAGAGGGTCTCCTTGCAGTGCATTGTGAAATTTCTTAGTGATTCCAAAAAAATCCGGATTCCCGTGCAAGATTCTCCAACCAGCGTCGAGACCAATATCATTCATTAAGGGCACCAGCGAAGAGAGCATTTCGGCTACCCCTCCACCCTGGTAGGTCGAGTTAACGTGAACAATATGTTTCCCATATAATTTCGTCATTTTATTATGAATCCGAAATATAACCTCATCTCCGACTATTTCTTGGTAGTCGTCTAATCTTTTCATTGAGTCACCTCCGTTAATTCCAATAGGAGCTGTCGAACATCTCCCGGACTTTGTATACTATAGTGGGCATGAGTTGAACCAATCCCCACTTTTATTGTATGAGCAGTTTCTGGTAACACCGAGAAGATATCTTCATCGGTATAATCATCACCAACGGCTAAAATAAAATCAGTTGGATAATCGTTTAATAATTGACTCGCTATCCGACCTTTGTTGATGGATACATTTTTAACCTCAATGATTTTATTTCCTCTCAAAACTCCCAAATTAAGATTGGCAATTAAATCAAGCAGAGCATTTTCCAGTTCTTTGGTCCGGACATCAGCTAAGTTTGGGTCGGCTTTTCGATAATGCCATACCAATGAAAAATCTTTTTCTTCTAAAAACGAACCGGGTGTCCAATCGACATAATGTTCTATGAGCGGACGTATCTGCTCTTTCCATTGGTTCGATAAAGGTTCAATAGTTTGCCAATCAGCTGAAACGTTCTTAATCCAGGCACCATGTTCAGCGACCAATATCAATCGGGATAAATCAAACCAGGATTCTAAAGTATCTTTCTTTCTACCGCTAATTATCACCACCTGATTCCTCTCGTCGTTAGTCAACTTTTCCAACAAAGTAAGGAGCTTTTCGTCGGGTTTGGCTTTTCGAGGAGCATCAGCAAAAGAAACCAGTGTTCCATCATAATCCAACAACAACAGACGGTGGTGAGCAGTAACATAATCATTCTGAATACGATTTCGAATGGTTTTAGTCAGTTTTTTTGTCGAATATTCTAATTGTGTATCTCTCGCCTTGATTAAATTATCCAAAAATTCTTTCGCCCATTTTTCAATCGTATACCGCGATAAACGGTGGTTCATAGTTCGATTCATCTCAATCTGCTCTTCTTCAGAAAGTAAGAAAGCTTTTTTTATTGCTTCAACAATAGCTTCTACATCATTGGGATTGACAATGATGGCTTCTCCTAATTCTCGAGCCGCTCCGGCCATCTCACTTAAAATTAAAACCCCTTTTCTCTCGGCTTTCGTTGCTAAATATTCCTTAGCAACAAGGTTCATACCATCTCGCAATGGCGTCACCAACGCGACGTCGGCGATATTATAAAGAGCAGTGAGATTCATGAGCGGCAGTTGGCGGTAGAGATACCAAATCGGTATCCAGTCAATAGAACCGTATTTTCCGTTTATATATCCCACCATTTCATCGACTTGCTTTTTTAAAAGAAAGTAATTCTTGGTTCCGATTCGTGAAGGAACCACTACCAGTACAAAAGTGAATTTCTTTCCATATTCAGGATTTTTTTCTAAAAATAGATCTATGGCTTTTAGTCGATTTATTATTCCCTTGGTATAATCCAACCGGTCAACCGAGATGACAATTTTACGGTTACCAAATTTTTCTTTCAATTTTTCACTTTCATTAATAATTTCATAATTTTTATACGCTTGTGAGTAAAAATGATAATCAATGCCCATGGGAAAGGCATCTACCTTTACAATTCTTCCATTCACATTGATTTGTCCTAACAAAGAATCCAATCCCAATAATTGCCGAACACTGGATTGAAAATGCCGAGCATAGTCATAGGTATGAAAACCAATTAAGTTGGATCCGAGAAGACCTATTAAGATTTCATTTCTCCAAGGAAGCAAGCGAAACATTTCATAAGAAGGGAATGGAATATGAAGAAAAAAGCCTATAGCTATTTCGGGATACATTTCACGTATCAGGTTAGGAAGAAGCATCAATTGATAATCATGAATCCAGACCATATCATCTGGCTGAAGGACTTCCGCAACGGTATCGAAAAATATTCTGTTGACTTTTTTATAGGTTTCCCAGTATTCATTGTCATACTTTACATAAGTGGGAAAGTAATGGAATAAAGGCCAAATAGTTCGATTACAGAATCCATTGTAATATCGATCAATATCTTTTCTTCCCATAAAGACGGGATAGCATTTTTCTTCTTTTAAAGTATCCTTTACCAGTTTGGTCTCTTCTGATTTTAAACCTTCGCGCACTATGCCCGGCCAGCCTATCCATAGGCTTTCAAAATTTTTGTAAAAAGAACCGAGCCCAGTGGCTAGCCCTCCAGCACTCCTTTGATATTCAATACCACTTCCAGGTTTTTTTTGAATACTAATCGGTAACCGATTAGAAATAATGACTAATCGAGGCATGTTCTATCTCCCTTTCATAAAAGTCTTTTTGATTGAATAAATTATTTTGGGTTGGGTAGTAATTGCTGTGTTTAGAAATGAATCAGGGTTGATGGAGTTAGAATTAAGAAGAATGAGAATCTTTTATTTCGTAAGCTTAATAAAAAAGATAAGCATATAAACTCCGTAAAAACTGCCTTTTCATGTTCACATAAAAAGAATCACTTTGATTATTCTTTAATATTATTATCATAAATTTAAATATACCATAAATTGAATTATTTGAAAAATAAGACCCCCTCTCACCTTCATACTCTCCCACCAGAGGATAGGAAAAATGAGAAATGATAAAAAATGATAATGAGGTGTAAAAATCTTTGATAGGGGCTTGATAAATCAAGCCCCTATAACGCCCGTTGTCATTCTATAAGGCGCTGTTCACTTACTACTCAACTTTTACTTTCTATTCAACATTTCGATGGCGTTTTTCCATGTCTTCTCGGCTAACTTTCATTTTGTCAGCAAGGATGAGGACCATTAAGTCAAAAACAATATATAGGGATTGCTCAAAGAGACAACCCATAGGCTGAATGGAAGGAACGGTATTGAGTCCTCCTCGATAAACTGAAGCTGGGACCATTAGAATAAGATCTGCCAGCTTAGGAGTTTCACGACTGGGGTTTCCAGTCACAATGGCTATTTTGGCTCCTGCTTTCTTTGATTCCACAACAATATGATGAATATGGGGAACATTTCCGCCTCCAGAAGTGGCAACCAATAAATCTCCTTCACCAATTGCCGGAGTGGTATCATCCCATATCCAGTGAGCAATTTTTCCGAGATGGGTCAATCTCATTGCAAAAGCTTTCAGAGATAATCCTTCTCTCCCCCCACCAACCAAAAAAACCCGTTTGGCATCAACAATGGCTTGGGTTAACTTTTCCACTTCATCCTCATCTAATCTCTCAAAAACCTGTCTCAACTCATTGACAACCGTTGCAGCTAATTCTCGAATTTTCATCTTTTTCACCCCTTTTAATTTTCTTAGTTATTATGTAAAATCTAAAACCTTCAAAATATTTATCTTGGTGTTTTAAAATAGA
>NZ_DAOLQM010000187.1:0-4374 GCF_035418125.1 Atribacter sp.
ACCTTAATAATTAATTGGTCGCCCGGGACAACCGGTTTTCTAATTTTCACCCTATCAATCGTGGTAAAATAAGGAACACAATCATGATACTCATCCAAATTCATCATCATTGTGGCGCCCACCTGAGCCATAGCTTCGATAATGAGCACACCTGGCATGGTTGGTAATCCCGGAAAATGACCTTGAAAAAACCATTCATTGATTGTCACGTTTTTAATTCCAACGGCAGTCATTTCTTCAATAGTAACTCTATCTACTAATAAAAATGGAAAACGATGAGGCAAGATTCTCTGGATCATTCGATTATCCAAGTCCATTTTTTAATACCTCCCCTTTTTTTTAAAAGTCTTCTATTCAATCCTCTATCAGTTCGTCGTGTTCACGCTGGACTATTGAGAGAATTTTGGGTAAATTGACATAAAAGGATAACTGGAGTAGTATTTTACCAAAAATAACAATAATTGTCTCAGGGGTGGGAGAATATATGCTGAGAGGACTTCGCAAAAATCTCGATGTTATCATCATAATCATTGTGGTTGCCTTTGTTTTTACTATTTTTTATGGTACTTTCAGTCGCCGATCACAAAATCCTTCACAAAGTGCCGCAGCGGCGGCAACTGTTAACAATACCGTTATTACTATTTATGACCTTGAAAATCAATTCCGTAATTTCATCTCTCAGTTTGATAACAAATATCTCAACGAACTTGACGAACAGGGAATTAATTACCTTAAAAGACTCACCTTAGAAAGTATGATAAACAATGAACTTTTACACCAGGAAGCAAAATCACGAAAAATTAAAGTGAATAATAATGATATTAATACCAGGCTAAATGAAATTAAAGCCAATTTTCCTTCTGATCGGGATTTTCAAAATTACTTACAATACAATGGAATCCGAATAAATGATATGAGAGAGTCCATCAAAAGAGATTTGATGATCACCCACCTTACTAATTCATTATACGAAAGTATTGTTATCCCGCCTGAAGACATTAACAATTATTACGAAGAAAATAAAAGTTTGTTTTCAACGCCAACCCAATATCACCTCAATCAGATGACATTTCCATCTCAAGAAGAAGCCGAGAAAGTCTATAAAAGAATCAGTTTGGGTGAAGATTTTTCCAATTTAGCTAAGTTGAATTCAATTGACACCTATGCTTCCCAAGGTGGAGATGCTGGTTGGATATCAGAAAATGCCCTTCCCAACGAAGCTAAAGATTCTATTATTGAATTGAAAGATAAATTGGGTAGCGTTACTCCAATTGTGAAAGTCGGAAACAACTATCAATTCTTTAAACTTATTGAAACCAAACCAGCTGAGGATAAAACATTGGAAGAGTCTCAAGAAGAAATAAAAGTAATTCTCGAAAACGAGCAAAAAAGAGTAAAATTAGAGCATTTAGTTGCTGAAATTCGCAACAAATCCAAAATAGAATATTCTGAGAGCATTTTAGCCTCAGGTATAGTAAGTGAACCATCGCCGACTGAGCCGCTGCAATCTGAGAATCCGGCAGCGCCATTGCCTGAATCATCCGAACCAACCGAAATACCCGATATAACATCAACACCAAATCCTTAGAGGATTTTGTTTCTATTGATTATTCATCGATATTCATCAAAAATGAAAACAGCCCTATCTTTTCTTTTGATCGTTTTGATTATAGGTTTGTTTATTGTATTTATTCCCCGGGTTTTTTCTTCTACACCTCAAAACGTGTTTTTTCTTAATCAAAGTTTTAGCAATATTGCCAAAAATGATATTATTCCTTATCTCCAACTCATGGAAAGGAAATGGATTTCTGAACAACTTCAAATACAAGCTCTCGATAAACATTTTCTTATTGACAAAAAAGCTCTTTCGATTCAATGGAACTTATCTCAAATAAAAAAAGGCCTTTTACAGAGAAAAAACCAAAATCAACACGTTCCGCTCTTTTTTTCTTGGAATGAAAAAAAAGTTGTAGAAGCTTTGCATTTTATTGCTGAAAAAACCAATTTAACACCTCAAGATGCCTCACAAAAAGATGAACGGATAATTCGTTCGATAACTGGTTATCGTCTTAACTTAGCCAATGCTATAGACGAAATCCGTAATAGACTTTCACAAGGTTTAGACAATATCGTTATAAAAAGTTATGAGATTCTGAATCCAACCATCGACACGAAAACCTTACTCCAGTCACTGGGATTCCAGCACTTATTAGCTCGCTATGAAACTTCATTGGTGGAAAAAGACGAAAATACTCGTTTTAATATTGATAAAGGTGCCAAAAGTGTCGACGGTTACATTTTAGAAAAGGGAGAAATTTTTTCTTTTAACCGAATTGTAGGTCCTGCCGATAAAGATGATGGTTACCTCGAGACCAAAGTTGTAGTTAATGGAAAGCTGGTACCTGGTTATGGAGGAGGGGTATGCCAAGTTTCTTCAACTTTGTATAATGCCCTCCTTCAATGTGATGCAAAAATCATCGAACGAAGCTCCCACTCTGGTTATTCGGAGACCACTTCTTATGTTGAACCGGGACTTGATGCAGCTGTTAGTTTTGGATATAAAGACCTTAAATTTAGTTTTCCACAACAGCGGATAGCTATATTTACTTATGTTGATAGTGATCGTCTCGTAGCAGAAATTTGGGGAGAAAAGGAATTTTCTGGAACCAAATCAATCATGAGCCAAATCCAAAGCATTACTGCCAATGGAGACTCAGAGGCATTTATCGAGGTTGAAACCACGGTATTGAAAAACGATATAGTAGAAAAAAGATATAAAGATCGGTATTTAATTCCAAAAGAATATGCCGAAACACTAAAAGAGCAAATCGACAAAAACCAATAAAAAAAGAGGCGAGTAACTCCCCTTTTTTTATTGGTTAACTTTCCATTAATTATTTATCTCTTGAGATAACCTCAATATCATAAGTAGGCTTTTCTTTATAAACTTTCCCAACATTCATTTCTAAAGTCCAGGTATTTTGCTCAACCTTTCCATCAACATAACTAATGACTTCTCCTGGCATATACGCTTTGAGTGCTAAGATGACGTTGCCTAATAATGGTTTGACTGTTCCAGCACCCATTTTATCCAAAGCCGCTCCTAAATCTTCTCCTTTTAAGGTCGCTTCCAGAATCACCAGGTCTTGATCTTTGGTTAACTTGGCAGTTGAGCCTAAAAATTGTTCGGTAAATTGCTGGGCTTTTTCTTGATTGGGGAAAGACCATACCCACGCTATGATATAAGGAGAGGCGTCTTCTTTGGCTTGGATCTCAACATAGCTTCTTTCGTCTTCGGGTAGTTTTTTATATTCATTCACAGCAGCCTTTTTTATTTGACTATAGACATTGACATCAGTTGTGCTAATTGAAATTCTGGCTTTGGGAATGGTCGCATTGGAATCGATCTTAATTCCCACCTCAATCTGAGCACATCCGGAAATTAAAAAAACTATAATCATAAAACCAAGAATAAACCACCAATTTCTCTTCATATGAGTCCTCCTCGCTCCAATTTCATTTTAACCCTACTTTCTTCTTTTATCCTAATTGAAGCCATTTTGTTGCTTATTTTTGGAATGGTTTTAAATATTTTTGGTTTTGCAAATATATGACTTTTTAAAAATATCATAAATGATGGTAACATACATTTATCAAATTGAGGAGGATAACCATGGCTTATATTGAGCTCTCTGCACAAAAAGGAAAAATTGAAGCCGATATCAAGGGCGAAAAGATATTGTTTAAAAGTAGCGGTGCCGATAGTGATTCCGGCCATTGGCCAACTGAATATGTTCTTGCCGCTTTAGGAAGTTGCTTTTCTGGGTCATTATTTGCCTACGCCAAAAACAAAAATTATCCTTTAGAAAAAGTCATTCTTAAGATTAAAGGTGATTTAGGCTCGGCTCCCTCTCGAATTCAGTCGATCGATGTCAATGTCGAAATTATTGGCAATCTTACTCTTGAAGAAAAAGAAAGATTAATCCAAGCTGGAGAAAGAGCCTGCACTGTTATGAATACTTTACGAGGTGGAGTAGAAAAAATTGAAACTCATTTAATGTCTTAGTTACCTACCCACTAGAAAACGTTGTTGGAAAAGCTAATTTAAACCGTCTATCCTTAAAATACACGGGTATGATAAATCAAGCCCCTACCAAAGAATATAAAATTGTAGGGACACAATAAATTGTGCCCATTCTTTAATTAAGGTAGCGGCTTGCCTTGACACGTCGAATTCTTGGTTTTTCATCTTCATCTGATGCCACCTAAGCGCCATGAAGATCTATCCTGAAAATAACATAAAATGAATTCCCCCATTGAGGGGGGTGTGCCCTTAATCCGTCATCCTGAGCGGTGCTTTTCCGCGTGAGGATC
>NZ_DAOLQM010000188.1:0-4372 GCF_035418125.1 Atribacter sp.
CCCATTTCTCTAAACCAAGCGGGACTTCATTAAAATCACGGATTCTTTCCTGAACCGTACGCTGGGGCATTTTGGGACGTCCGTTTAATCGATTATTTGACATGGTGAACTCCTTCCTCGGCTTTTTTCATCTGCCAGCTCTCAACAGCTCTTTTTTCTTCTTCAAGGTAATTTCTTTGACGAGCTAAAAGCTCATCATAATCAACGCTATGACCATCAAAAACCGGTCCATCAACACAAGTAAATTTACATTCCTTCCCAACGGTTACCCGGCAACAACCACACATACCGGTCCCGTCCACCATAATAGGATTTAAACTTACCAGGGTCGGGAGTTCATATTTCTTGGTTAAAAGACTTACCATTTTCATCATCATTAAAGGACCCACAGCTATAACTAAATCAATTTTTTCTTTTTGAATGACCCGATCAAGAACCGAAGTCACAAAACCTTTTTCTCCATAAGAACCATCATCAGTCGTCACGTAAAGGGCATCACTAACTGATTGCATCCGATCCTCCCAAAAGAGAAGATCTGAAGAACGGGCTCCAATTATCGATGTTATGCGATTATCTAACATTTTTAACGCTCGGGCTTTGGGATAAACCGGGGCGATTCCAACCCCTCCTCCTACACAGACTACATGGCCAAAGTTTTTTTCTTCTATCTCTTTCCCCAAAGGTCCTACAAAATCTGCCATATAATCTCCTTCATCCAACTCTCCTAATTGTATAGTACTTTTCCCAACTTCTTGGAAAATAATGGTAACCGTTCCTTTTTCTGGATCAAAATCAGCAATAGTAAGTGGTATTCTTTCGCCTTCTTCATTAATACGCACAATAACAAATTGTCCGGCTTTAGCGTGTTGAGCTACTCTTGGTGCATCGATAACCATAAGTTTGATCTGCGGTGTGAGTACTTCTTTTTTAATAATTTTTACCACAATTTTATCCTCCTCTTCTGTATATACCTTGTTCAAAGTAAGGTTATTTATTTTCTACCGATTCTGGTATTCACAGCAAGAATTATACTATATTCCTGAACCATACCAAAATTACATTTCCAGCGAAATTAAGGTTCTGAAAGAGGGTAAGATTAAATTAAGAAGATGGATAAATACTATTTAGGTATGTCGATGAGCTACTCTTGAAGCTCCAAATGAATGAGGCTTTACTTTTGCAGTAAAACCTAAATTTTCTATCATCCCTGTTACCTCTTGAATAATATTTCGTGTTGGTCCATTTGGCCCAATATCAACATGAATCTCAACTCGATAGTTGGATAAATGGTTATCTGGGAAAGTATTAATTTTTTCCATAAAAGCCCAACAAGTTTCCAAAGAAAGCATGGCCTCCTGATAAATTTTGTCCCGAATCCCTCTGAGATTTTTTTGATAAGTTTTTCTCCAAAAATAACGAGCTCCGTATCCAATCTTATGAACGATTATTGCTGTGACAAAGCTCTGAAAATTGGGACTATCTTTAGATCCTTTTGAGTCAGTACCAATTATAACTCGATAAGTCCCTTTTGGATCTTGTCGAATAAAATCAAATAGGGCAACCACCACTTCATCGAAGGAAATGCGACCTTGAGTATAATTATGAAAATAAAGATTTCCAAATCGCTCGGATGATTTTTGATTGGGAATATAGTTCTCTTCCATCGTACCTACTCTTTTCATCACCTTTTCAAATCAATATTTTAGCACTTTTCCTCATATTTAAAAAAACTTTACCTTTCAATCGAAAATATGAGTTTGTTCTTTTTTAATTGCCTTCATCGAATAGATTCCGTATACTTTTCTCTGGAGGAAATTATGAAGAAAAAAATGGTTATTAAATTTAAGAAGTTAACCAATCGTGCTTATATCCCGCGGTTTGCTTATCCGGATGATGCTTGTTTCGATCTTTTCAGTCCGGTTGAAACGGTAATTTATCCTCAAAAAAGCGTCATTATTGATCTCGAAATTGCTTCAGAGTTCCCCTCAGGTTTTGAAGTCGTATTAAGACCTCGGAGCGGTTTAGGAATTAAAAAAGGGATAATGATTCATATTGGCACGATTGACTCTGGTTATCGAGGGAATTGGATGGTTAGATTATTTAATTTCGGTGATCATCCTTACACCATTCAAGCTGGAGATCGAATTGCTCAGGGAGCACTAAGGGAAATTCCACAAGTTGAAATTATTGAAAGCGATGAAATATCTTCCACTTCTCGTGGAACCAATGGTTTGGGATCAACCGGAAGATAAAAAAACTGAAGTATTCGAATTGGGAGTGCATAAAATGGATAGCATTAAAAATTTACAAAAAGAAGAAACGATTGCATACTTTTCTATGGAAATCGCTTTAACTCATGAAATTCCTACTTATAGTGGAGGGCTTGGCGTTCTGGCTGGGGATACGGTTCGAGCGGCTGCGGATTTCGCTATACCTTTTGTTGCTGTCACCCTACTCAGTCGTAAGGGATATTTCCGTCAAGAAATAACTCCTGATGGGTGGCAGAAAGAGTTACCCATCATTTGGGATGTGGAGAAATACCTTGAACCGCTTGAGCACCAAGTTCAAGTAACTATATCAGGACGAACTGTTTATATCGGAGCTTGGTTGTACAATTGGAAAAGTGTATCAGGCGGGGTCGTGCCAGTGATTTTTCTCGACACCAATTTGGACAAAAATGCTGAAGAAGACCGCAATATAACCGATTTCTTATATGGTGGAGACCGAGAATATCGTCTAAAACAAGAAATTGTTTTGGGTATCGGCGGGACGAGAATGCTGGACACCCTAGGTTTAAATGTAAGAAAATACCATATTAATGAAGGTCATGCCGCCTTTCTGACTTTAGAGCTTCTTAACAAGAACAAGAGAAGTCTCGAAGAAGTTTGGGAAGAGGATAAAATTTGGGACATCGACCAGGTAAAAAACTTGTGCGTTTTTACCACTCACACCCCAGTTGAAGCCGGTCATGATAAATTTTCTTATGATTTGGTAAAAAAAGTATTTGGTGAATATATTCCTTTATCAATTTTAAAAAAATTAGCTGGAAACGATGTCTTAAATATGACACTTCTAGCTCTAAATTTAAGCGGTTACGTCAATGGAGTAGCCAAACGTCATTCTGAAGTATCCCGGAACATGTTTCCCGGATATATCATTCACGATATTACTAACGGTGTTCACAGCTTTACCTGGACTTCTAATTCCTTTCGTGAACTTTTTGACCGATATATTCCCGGCTGGGCTCGGGAAACCGAGCTCCTCACTCGAGTTGATATCATTCCCGATGAAGAAATCTGGGAAGCCGGTCAAGCTGAAAAGCGGGTTCTCTTAGATTTTGTTAAAGAAAAAACTGGTATCTCTTTAAACGAAAATATATTAACCATCGGATTTGCCCGCCGAATGACTGCTTATAAAAGGCCACACTTTATCTTTACTGATCTAGAAAGACTCAAAAGAGTGAAAAGAAAAGGTGACTTCCAGATTATCTTTGCTGGAAAAGCCCACCCTCACGATGAAGAGGGAAAGAGATTGATACAATCAATTATTCAAATAGCTAAAACTCTTCAAAATGAAATTAAAATCATTTTTCTTGAAGATTATAACATTGAGATAGCTAAAAAATTGGTTTGTGGAGTAGACGTCTGGCTCAATACTCCCCAAAGGCCTTTGGAAGCATCGGGAACCAGTGGAATGAAAGCAGCTCATAATGGAGCTCTCAACTTCAGTGTTTTAGATGGGTGGTGGGTGGAAGGTTGCCTGGAAGGAATTACTGGATGGGCAATTGGACCAGCACCAAACGAAAAAAGCGATCCGGCCGAGCAAAGCCGGGAAGAAATTGACGATTTATACAATAAGCTCGAATATCTAATTCTCCCAACCTATTACCAACGTATTGACTGGTGGATAAAAATGATGAAAAATTCAATTGGTAAGATTGCTTCCTATTTTAACACCCATCGTATGATGGAGCACTATATTACCGAAGCTTATTTTCATCATATTGTTACTCATCACACCAATGGAAACCGTTTGATTGTATAATAGGAAACATTAAAAAAATAACCTATTGGAAACATTCAATAAAGAAAAAATTTTCATTATCCTCACACTTATAAAAATCAGGGTGTGAGGATTCATTTTTTTAAAATTTTCTCAATTTATTTATCAATCCTTGAAATTTTTACATCCGAAATAAAATAACGTGCTATAATAAAATATATTTTAATTTGCAAGGAGGGAACAAGATGAAAAAGTTGTCATTTCTTGCTGTTGTTGTTTTATTGGCTTTCTTGATAACCAGTTGTACACCAACACCAACGCCATCACCAACACCCACCCCAACAACTACCCCACCAACCGGAACCACTGC
>NZ_DAOLQM010000189.1:0-4361 GCF_035418125.1 Atribacter sp.
ACGTCGCACAAGACGCTCCTCAGAATGACGGAGTGGGGAATGGGATTCTCACGTTGCTTTGCTCCTCGCAAGGACGATTTTATATAGGTATTTTAATCTTCAACTGATGCTACAAAGCGGCATGATGCCCTATTCATTAAATAGCAGTGTATAAAAGATGAAGTGTTAGTTAGGTTTAAAGAAGTAGAATTCATTGGTTGTCAACCCTTCTTAAAATACTTATAGGAGTCAATAAAGAAGGGTTGACAATATTCATTATTTCTTTTACGAATCTTGATGCTTCAAGTCTCCGGCTGCTTTAGCTCGAATCCGGGTGGCGTTCCCGGGAAGATAAGCCAGGGGGACATCTTCAATTTCGACAATATGAACTGTAGCAGGATCAGCACCAGCTTTAACGGCTTCCTCGGTAGCAATGGCTTTAGCCTGATGAAGTGCCTGTTCCCGTGTCATCTCGCTTAAAGAAAAAACTCGCTCAACCTGACCACTAACCTGAGCAATAGCAGCTCCAATTGCATTGGCTACCTCATAATTATCCGGTCGGAGGATTTCGGAAATACCCTCGAGTTGATCTCCAACTAAAATACCCCCTCCTCCAACCAAAATTAGCGGCATTGGGTCAGAAGAGAGTTTCATCTTATCAACAGCTTCATTGAATATATTGCCAATGATCCCCAATACGTGCTGGACAAATCCTTCATCCAGATGACTCACTCGAGATGAATCACCAATCGAAGCCATCCCAGCTCGGACGGCTATATCGGTGGTAGTAAGGGTCTTTCCACCAAATACCAAAGCCTCCTCAGTGATAAGATATCCAACGCTTTCTGGACCTACTTTTATTTTCCCATTGTGTTCGGTTACAATTGTTCCGCCTCCCAAACCAAGGGAAATTAGATCGGGCATCCGGAAATTGGTTCGAACACCTCCAATTTCTTCAGCAACCGATGACTCGCGTGGGAAACCTTTGTTAATGACTCCCACATCACTGGTTGTACCACCAATATCTAATACAATAGCTTCATCAACACCACTTAAATATGAAGCGCCCCGAATGCTATTGGTAGGACCACAAGCCACGGTTAAAATTGGATAATTCATGGCATAATCTATCGACATGAGTGTTCCATCGTTTTGACAGAAATAAATAGCGGCTTTTTGGATTCCCTCTTGTTGAAGCCCTTTGATAAAAGCTTGAGCAGTCGTTTTGGCAACATGATGGAGAGCAGCGTTGAGGATAGTGGCATTTTCCCTTTCCAGAAGACCAATGGAACCAATTTCATGGGAGAGTGAGAGGGGAATATCTCCTAATTTTTCCCGAATCATTTCGGCAACTTTCATCTCATGGGCTGATGAAATAGGGGAGAAGACTGAAGTAATGGCTATTGCATCAACTTTCCCTTTTAGTTCAGAGATACAGGCCATAATTTCACTCTCATCAAGATGAGAAATTTCTCGTCCGTCGAATTCATGGCCACCCTGGATAATGTAATGATTTTCTCCAACCGCCGAAACCAAGTCCTCCGGCCAATCTACCATGGGAACCACTGCCATGGTTGCCGGTTTGGCAATTCGAATAACTCCCACCCGGCAAAGTCGCTTTCTTTCAACAATGGCATTGGTGCAGTGAGTGGTTCCCAACATGGCAAAGCGTATTTTATTTCGATCTACATGAGAACTTTCAAGAATCTGATGTACCGCATTCAAAATCCCGGAAGTTACATCAGCAGTGGAAGGGGTTTTTGTCTTGCTCATTAATTCATTGTTTTGGTCGATGAGCACAGCATCGGTATTGGTGCCCCCGACATCGATTCCAATACGGTAAATCATTGATGGTTTCCTCCTTCGCTGATGAGTTTTTCAACCGGTATATAATCGACATCATATCCAAAATAGCGGGGTCCTACAGTTTCAATCCCCTTTGGTGTCCGCCACTTTGGATCGCAGGGAATACTCAATACCAAAACCCGATGACCATAACGAATAGCTTCGGTGGTGACCGGAATAGCGCTATCCAAGTTAACAATACAGATTAAATCGGGAACCGATGCGATAATTTTCTCATCACGAATGGCTATTAAGTTCTCGTTCTGAAATTGGACTTTAAGGTTTTTCCCTCGATAGTCTTCGATACCCTCAATTTGAGCTTCACCTCGCACAAAGCCTCCTTCAGTGCGACGTAAAACGTCAATCACTTTTCCCTTGAAAAGCTCAAAACCTCCAGTTACCTCTAAAAGATTCTTAATGGGATTTTTACCCTTTTTTCGAGCAGTAAGGATCGATTCCCCAATTTTAGCTGAAAGCGAAAGAGTATTTCGAATACAAGCTTCCTTAAGGACCTTGCCTGGCATTTGATAGATACTGAGCATGACCGATCCACCCATGGTGACACATATATTTCGAGCCAAAGTCTCTGTCCAAAAATTATTAATACTTTCCATGATTACAGTATTTCCCTTTTCATCAGCAATAATCATGGGCGTTGCTGAAACATCCCAAAGATGGAAGGAAGTCATTTGCAACTCAGGAAAAGCCCGTCCCATTCCATCGCAATCTAAAAGTGGAATTCCAGTTCTCGCTGCAACCGATATCGGAATCATTGAATTGACTCCACCGGCTTCAATGGGAAGAGTGGCATAAATATCCTTTCCGGCATATTTCTTGATCCCGTTAAAAGCTCGGAGAATTTCTTCACCATTAGCCAGTTTCTCAATGAGAACCGTTGGTGCGCCCATCATGGCAGTTGGAACAATACTGGCATCGTCGGGCACTTCGTCAGGATCAATGAGTTGAACTGGACCGTTCTGTTTTATCGCCTGAATAGCCATTAATTTCCCAAGATGAGGGTCTCCACCACCACCGGTTCCCAGAAGAGCAGCCCCGAGAGCGATATATTCTACATCTTGAAGATCAATAAATTTCATTTTTTACCTCCATGCAGTTTTCAAGCTTTCTTTTTGGATGGAACCGGTTGAGGTTGCTTAACAACTGAAATCAATACCAGATAAACAACAAAGGAGACAATTATGGCATTGATTGGAGCAATACCAATCTTAAGATAAATACCCACCAGTGCTCCAATAAGCCAGGATAGTATCCCCACCCAATTGGCTCCCGGATATCTAAACCACTTGGAGGGATCTCCTTTCTTTTTTACCCAGTAATCGGCAATCATAACCCCAGCAACTGGTGGTATGGTAGAAGTTAAAATGGTTAGAAAATTTAAAAAGTAGTTCATAATTCCAGCAACAGCCAGCACAGTTCCTAAAATACCTGCCACAGCAGTAGCCAAGGCCCGTTTTGAATCAGGCAGTTGAAATAAGTTGGTAAGAGCTATTCCAGCCGAGTAAGCGTTGATGGTATTGGTCGTCCAGGTTGCCAAAATAAGAATAATCAAACCCAAAACTGGGGCTCCTAAGGCTGACATAACCTGAGTAATATCATAAGTACCAGCTAAGAGCGCCATCACCGAACCCATAAAAAGCATTGCAACTCCGGCTGGCCAGACTCCCCATACCGATGAGAGAACTGCTTCTCGGCGGTTTCGAGCGTAACGAGAAAAATCACCAGCAATAACACCACCTACAGCAAAGGTACCAACTGCCAGTGCTATTCCTTGAACGAAAGGGAAGGGAGTAGGAGGTTGATACGAAGATAGAATTGAAGAGCCATATTTAACAAATGATGAATACGTTCCATATATACTCAGAATAATCAAAGCTGGAACAGCAATATAGTTCAAATATTTTACTGCATTAAACCCTATAATCGCAGTACTGAGCATGATTAATCCCCAAATTAATGATGAAATCCAAACTGGAAAATTCACACCCAACCAAGTATTCAATACACTGCTAAAAGCCGCACCACAAACGTTTGCTTGTACACCAAACCAGCCTAAGGTTGAAATCCCTAAGATTAAAGAAATCAATATCCGAGACCCGCTAAAACCAAATGATGGGACAGCAGCGCTGACCGTTGGTCTTCCTAAATCGGCTGCTTGCATTCCCTGGAAACTCATATAAATAACCACAATGGTATAGCCAATAATGCCGGCAAGCAGAGCATGAAATAAATCCAAACCGGTTATTAAAGCTCCTCCCATCATCAAAGCTGGAACACAAATCATTGTACCAATCCATATAAGAGCAATACTTGGCCAACTTTGACGACTTTCCTTTGGAACAGCTTCTAACGCATACTTTTCAAAAACATCTTCGCTTTTCTTTGTACTCATGTTCTCATCCCCCTTAAAATATTGGTTGTTGTATTCGAAAGTTATTACAAATTTAAAAATACTTATAAAATTTTAATTTTCATAAATATGCTAGAAAAAGCTTTAATTATGAACCAAGTCGCTCCCA
>NZ_DAOLQM010000190.1:0-4318 GCF_035418125.1 Atribacter sp.
GCCCGTCCTCATTTTTTGCAAAAAAACGACAATTTGGATCAGCTTCGTTCGGTTGATTATATAAATAACCGACTTCATGGAAAGATGATTTCTTATTACCAGGAAATGAAAAAGCAAGCCCAGGATTATGAAATTCATTTTTCCGACGGAAAAATTATACCCGCTGTTGATTGTGTGATGATGGGTGGTGGAGGAATTATTGGTCCAACGGTTATAGCAGGAGATCTAAGAAGTGCTGATAATTTTGCTATGGATTTATATGATCGTCCTGATTGGGTGAAGGATTTATTGTCGATTATCTCAGAGAAAGCAATCGATTGGCTCAATGCTGCCAGAGAAATTGGGGGAGGAAAGGTCGCTTTTTGTAGTTCTTATTTGGAAGGAGCTACCTTTATTGGAGACGATGGTACTGCTCAATTATCACCAAAACAATATAAAGAATTTGCTCTTCCTGCTTTAAAAAAATTGGCAGAAAGTATTCATAATCAGGGTTTGAAAGTAATAGCTCATAATTGTGGACAAGCTGATCACCTTATTGATTTGTGGACCAATGAGGTGGGAATCGATATCTATTATGGATTTAGCTATCTTACCAATAAGAACCTTATCAAGGAAATAATGGGTGGGAAAGTTATCCTTATTGGTGGAATAGATACGGTAAAACTCCATGGCGGAAAACCAGCTGATGTTCGAGAAGACGTCCGGCAAAGCCTTGAGGTTCTTAAGGATTGTCCAGGATATATAATTATGGACGGACATAATGTTGCCCCCGGAACTCCAGTTGAGAATTTAAATGCCATGACTGATGCAGCCGAAGAATTTGGAAGTTTTTGACGGTTTGGCCAAGAAAAGGATTTAAAATGTGTGCTATTTTTACCTCGCTCTCTTTCACCCCAGTCGCTCAGGAGAGCGAGTTTTTATTTATATCTTAAGGAAAATCTGAGATTCACTTTTTGCATAAATTACTAATATTTTTCCGATAATGCGCTCTCATCTTGAAGCATATAAGCCCTTCGCCACAGAAGAGGGCTTAAGCCAATGGTTTTTCGAAAAGCCTTAGAAAATTGCTGAGGCGAGCTAAATCCTAAGTGGTATGCCACATCGGTGACGGAGTATTCTTTATGAAGGAGAAGACATTTACTTCTTTGTATCTTCAAGGTAGTGAGGTATTTCTTTGGGCTGACGCCTACATATCGTTTAAAAAGTTCACGAAAGTGCTGAGAGGAAAAACCCACTTCGGTAGCAATTTCTCCGATCCGTAAATTATCCTGGTTGCGAAGGTGAATGATTTGCAAAGCTTTTTCAATAGCATGTTGTTGCTGTGGAATCAAATAAGGAAGATCACCACGAGATGAAGTTCTTAAAAGAAGGACGATAATTTGCTCCAATAAAGCTCGGCATTGCATTTCAGCAAAGGGAAGAGAACCTACGATTTCTCTCTGCAGACGGTAACAGAGATCGAGAAAAACGCTTATCTCAAGATCGGTAAGCTTAAAAAAACCAATTGGTGGTAAATTCATCAATTGTTTTGTTAAGGATTCTTCCAATTCAGTGAATTGCACGACGACTATCTCAACTCCTTGTGAGGAGCCGGTTGCAAAACCATGAGCTAATCTGGCTGGAAAGAAAAAAACATCGCCTCTTTCGAAGTAGCGCCTTTCAGAACCAACTTGGATTGTGCAACTTTCCGATTTCACCAAACCAATTTCCATTTGAGAGTGACGATGAGGTGAAACCTGCCAATTAGCAGGGAAGGGAGGATCGTTAATAATAGCATAATCTTGTACCCCCCGACCTTTTAGAACATCAATTTTCTTCAATTCAATAGCTATTTGAACCACCCCATATCATATCTTCATAACTATCTATTCATTGTATCGGCCATCTTCCTTTTTGACAAGAAATTCAGCGAAAAATGGTTGTAAAAAAAATGGGAATGATTAAAAATAGATAAGGAAAAGATGGTAGTTGAACGGAGGGTTTGTCCTAGGTATCAGTTGTGAAAAGTAACCAATAGACAGCTGAAAAAATTTATATTCCAAAGTTAAGGAGAGGGCAATGAAAATTGGGATCGATAGTTATTGTTATCATCGGTATTTTGGAGAAATCTATGATTTTCAGCAGGATCCTGGTAAAAGAATAACCTTTGACCACTTTTTAAAGCGATCGAATGAGCTTGGAGTAGATGTCGTTTCCCTTGAAACTTGTTTTTTCCCAGAAAATGACCAAGATTTTTTGAAAAAATTGAAAGATCAAATAATTGAGTTTGGTTTGGACCCAGTAGTAGCTTGGGGTCATCCTGATGGTTTTGAAGGTGGGAAAAAACCTGAAGCAGCGAAAGACTTAGAAAAGCACTTAAGAACATGTCAGGAATTAAACGCTCAAGTGATGAGAATCGTCGTTTCCAGTTTAGCTTTCCGTCATGAACCTCATGGTCCTCAAATCGAAAAAGTATCCAAAATTCTTCGTGATGTCATGCCTAGGTTTGAAGATAATGGTGTAAAAATAGGCATAGAAAACCACTTTGATTTTACTTCGGATGAATTACTTGAGATCATAGAGAGAGTTGGTTCCTCTAACCTTGGGGTAACTTTCGATTCTGGAAACGCCCTTCGCATAGGAGAAAATCCAATTGAAGCTGCCCGCAAATTGATCGATAAGATATTTGCTACCCACATTAAAGATGTCGCTCCATTATATGGTGGAAATCCAGCCGACTGGTATTTTTTTGCCAGCGTGCCGGCAGGAAGAGGCATTATCGACTTTCCTGCGTTGGTTCAGGTTTTTAAGGAGAATCATTATCAAGGAAGTTTGACCTTGGAAATTGACTATTTAGATCCAAATTATGGTAATGAAGATCAAGCTGTTGCTGAGAGCATCAGGTATTTACAAAAAATAACAGCGTGATGGGTGAATGCTATGAATCAAAATGGATTTTATCAGGTTGATTACTCAAAACTGGAAATTCCGGAAGTGAAAATTGGCATGTTGGGATATGGTTTTATGGGGCAAGTTCACTCCAATGCATTTATTAAGGTTCCTTACAGTTTTTCCAATCCAGTGTCCCGTCCGGTCCTATTGGCAATCTGTGGTCGTAACCAAAAAAAAGTTGAAGCAACAGCACGCCGGTTTGGTTACAAGGAGTATTGTCTTGATTGGCAACTACTGGCTAAAGATCCCCAGATTGACATTTTTGATAACTGTACCCCAGACGACTGTCATTATCTTCCTTCCATAGTAGCTATGGAGAACGGAAAACATGTTATATGTGAAAAGCCCTTAGCTTTAAAGCTTGAAGAGGCTTTCCAAATGGCTCAGAAAGCTCGGGAAACTGGAGTCAAGACGATGTGCTGCTATAATTATCGTTTTCTCCCCGCGGTTCAATTGGCTCGCCAACTGATTGAACAGGGAATCCTGGGGAAAATATACCAATTCCGAGCCAAATACTTACAACAACAAGGACACAATCCTTTTGAGCACATTGAAAAGGTGTGGTACGCTCATGGAACTCAATCGGGAACCCTTATGGGGATTGGAAGCCATATCCTTGATATGGCACATTTTTTAGTCGGCGAGATAACAGCAGTCAGTGGATTGAAGAAGACCTATAATCAGATACGAAAAGATAGTTCGGGGAAAGCCCACTCGATTTCTGCAGATGAATGCACCATTGCTATTTTAGAATTTAAAAATGGTGCAGTTGGGACTATTGAATCATCAGGAGTAAGTACCGGAAGAAAAAACTACCAAGGTTGGGAAATTAATGGTTCCAAAGGGAGTATAGTTTTTGATCTTGAAGATTTAAACCACTTGCAAGTCTACTCTACCGATGCTAATCCACCTGAAATCCGGGGTTTTAGTAATGTATTAGTTACTGATAGCGAGCACCCCTTACCAATAAATTATTTGCCTTCTGGTCATAATCAAGGTTGGGAATATGGACATGTTCACGCTCTTCATCATTTTTTAGATTGTGTAGTCAACGACAAACCGGTGGAACCATTGGGAGCTTCCTTTCAAGATGGGTATCGGGTTCAAGTAGTGATTGAAGCCATCAATCAATCCTCAGCAAAAGGCAAAAGAGTAGAAATTAAAGAGGTTGGACAGGATATTTGAACCTATATTTCTCAAGAGGAAAGTGTCAATTGAGGATAAGCAGAAAACATTAATTTGAAGATAGGTATTCATGCTGCTTAGCAGCACCAGATGAGGATGAAAATACCTACCCAGGAATCGTTTCCCCCTCTAGTAAAGGGGGTTAGGGGGATTTGATTTTTTGCTGCTCCGTCATTGCGAGGAGTGTCTTATGCGACGTGGC
>NZ_DAOLQM010000191.1:0-4318 GCF_035418125.1 Atribacter sp.
GGATCTCATTCTGGGCTTTCACCCTCATCCTCACCTTCTCCCATCAAGGGAGAAGAAATTCTAGTGATATGTAATCCTGAGCCCTTACTTTTCGATGGTATGATGGTCTCATCTTTTACAAATTGTGGAATTGGGGAAACGTAATTCATTCCAAAACCATTCTCTATCTCATTTTATTGAGGGGAAAATGTTTAATAATGGTGATTATGCAAATCTTCAGTTATTATTTTCTGTGTTGTTCTCTTGACTATATGGATTAGAAAAAAACGAATTGTCTTCAGTTAGAGGTTTTTCTTTAAAATTGAACGGAGTGGTTTGAATGGTTTCATGGTAGAGGAACTGATGATCTAAGCTCTCAAGAGTGGCTCGAATATAAGTACGAAGCGTGGTCTCACCTAAATTACGAACTAAACTGTTAACATCAAGCTTTGCCTCCCAGCTATAGGCTTTTCCATGTAATTCGACGATTCGTTTTAAGAGTTCTGAAATGGCTTCCTCTGAAGCTGGAGTGACAACTAAACTTTGAGGGCTCAGGGCATATTCAAAAAATTCTGTTATTTCGTTATAAGCGCTTTTTCCAAACTTTTCTTCAGCTAATTTTGGCATAAGGGTACGATCATCCTTCCCTCCATACCACATTTCACTCTGAAGGCTGGTTGCTGCTGCAGCGATAACGTAAATTGGATAGTGATGAGCATTCGACCAATTAAGCAACCATTGAAGATTTTGATAAGCTTTGAGTCGGGATTGACTACCCAAGCGTCCCACAAGTTCTAATTCATCGATAAGAATGACCCACCCGCGATAACCACAAAAGACTATCGTGTCTGCTAAACATCCAAAGTAAGCTTTTGCGTGGTCAATCATTCGAAAGCTGGTTTCAAAAGTGGGAAATTTTTCAGAGCAGTTCTGACGATGGATTCGCTTCAATTCTGTCAATGGAATACGAGTACCCATTAAGTCTCCATAAAGCAAGTTCTGCTCTTCTCCAGCTGAATGTAAATAATTTTCTATAACAATTGCAGGGAGAGGATGTATATATCTGTCTGGTACAAGTATTGATGTTTTTTGAAGATCGCTGGCATGTTTTTTTGATAAAGCACGTTCCAGTCCGAACATCGAAGAATCAGGAGTCCTTAAACGAGAAGCAGCCCGGCCATAAAAATGAAAAAGATTATGGCAGGATACCTCACGACTGAGTGAGACGAAGCTCACTGCAAATTGTCGATCAAGAGCCAAATGTTCGGTAGTGGTTAAAACGTGGGTTTTGCCCTGACCGTATTGACCCCAAATTAATCTACCACGAGGTATTTTTCCGGTGGTTAATAAATCGAGGTCAGCACGGAGGGTTTCGGTGAGGTTTTTACGAAGATCAGGTAAGGTTCTCGTCGAAATTCGCGTTGGTACTCCAGTTCGGAGGGCTTCAACTACTTTAATGGCTTCCATACGATTTTTATTATAATGGTCCATATCAATATCCCTCCTTTTTTTTCATAAACATGGCATTTTCCATTACAATAGCGCGAAGCTTACTCATGGTCGAGGTGTCAGGGAGTTCTTCAAGATATTTCCGTTCATATCCTGCCGATGTGAAAAGTTCATTCATTTTGGAAGTTAATTTTGTTTCTAATTGGTCATTCAATGCTTTTACGAAATCATCCATATTTACAATATCAGCAAAACGATTAAATCGGTTAACTGTTACTAAACCTGATTGTAAGCGCATCCAAAGAGCTTCATAACTTTTAAATCCCCTTTTTTCATCTTCGAGCATAGGGTATCGACCAGATAATATCATTACAAAACTTTCTAATAACTCTGTGTCATCAATAAGTTGTCGTATTATCTCGCAGACATCTTTAATGGCATTTGGTGTGTAATAATAGCGAGCTGTTTCTGGAGAACGTCGGGTTATGATATCTACATCATCGATGAGAACAAGCAAACCACTCCATCCGGCATACTTCAATAGACGAATCAAAGAATTAAGCCAATAACGAGCATTCGATTTTTGCAGTTTCTCAAATAAATAAGTCGTTTGTCGTTCCTGTCGCTCTAATTTTTCACCAGACAACCATCGTAAAGCCGTTGTTAAGGTTCCATCCTTACCTTTTATCATACGTTCTTTAACTACTGTATAGGCAAAAGCCGAGAATGAACTACCGAAATCAGCATCTTTAAAAACTTGACTGGCAGTATTGCGAATTTCTTTTTCTGCTGTAACTTTCGTCATACCATCTTCAACCATTATAGGAAGGAGGCGTTCCGATCCATCATAATGATTGCTATCATATCCAAGCATACTGGCTGTTTTCCGGCAAAGGCCTCGGACTAGCTCTTCTAAATCAATTTGTGAGACTATCATTTTGTACAATGAGGTAAGGTCATTTAATTTAAAATAAAAATCACGGAGTGAGAAAAAAACGGTGGCGTACCCTTGATCACGTGCCTCTTGTTCTATGCAGCGCAATAAGTGAGTTTTACCCGTTCCTTCTGATCCAACCACAACCTTGACCTTGCTTCCACCCTGATAAATAAAATTATTGAGATAGTATTCTTTAAAAAAATCCAGCCATAGTTCCCGACCAATGGTAATAATTTTTAGAATATCAGAATTAATTGGAGGTTCTCCTCTTTTTAAAAGTTCGATTTCTTTTTCTTCAATCAACATGAGGGCGCTCCTCCTTGTAAATGGTTAATGTACTGATTCGACTTTCTCTTCCTTGACTATCCACAACGACTAAAGCTTTCCTTGCGCTTCGAGTAAATCCAAACTCAAATACATATTCTTCATTCAAAGAAAGATCGAATCTTTCCTTTAAAAGACCTAATTCAAATTGAAAGAGAATTTTCGGATATTCTTGGTGAGTTGAACGTCTTACTGTGAGTATTTCATATATTTTATCAAGAGAAACCGCTTTTCCCCAAAGAGCTTCCTTTTGTTTGAATGAAAGGCAATTGGCTATCTTATAGGCGTTGAGTAAATCCTTAAGAAAATTCTTAGAATTAAAACGCCGGTTATATATTGTCTTATATTCATTGGCGATTAAAATTGCCAATTCTCGTGGTTGTAAAATAGAAAAACGTTGACTTTTTCTACCCAGGATAAGAAGAACATGATAATTTTCCAAATCAAAATGAAGGTGAAAGGGTGGAAAAATATAATCTGGAAACTCACCTTGAAAAAGAATATTTGATTCAGCTAGTTCGTGCTCAAAGTCTTTTATGAATTGTTCAGTGGCTAAATATTCTTTATGAAGAGTCATTTCGTTTTCAACATAAGGTTCCAGAGCATTCCAGGACTCTTTTATATTATTTAAAGATTCTTGAAATTGTTGTTTCATCTGTTCAAACAATCGAAAGTCCCATTTTTTTTGAGCTTTTTTCAGGTGTTTAACACTTTTAGCTAAAATATGTGTGTTGTCCTCGAGTAAATTCCAGCTGATAGGTGGTGAACTTTCTTTTGGATTCAACTCCATATGAGTATCCTCCCTTATTAGGTTTTAATACTTTTTAGACTAATTTAAATTGCTTTGTTTCATATATACCCTGAATAATTAAAATATGCAATATGAATATCTATCTATACTATCGAGGATAAACTTTGGGTAATATCCAGGTTCCATCTAAGGCATCACGTTTTGGCCAGTATATTCGCAGGGTAACATTGAATAATCCACTGGGAGGAACCGGAAGCCAATTCGACTCCCACTCCGCTCCAGGGGAAGAATTTTGCAAGTAAATATCCAGAGATCCATCTGGATTAAATTTCATCAGATTTTGTTTGCTGTTCAAGCTGTATCGATTAATTGGGTTTTCAACTATATATCCAGACGAATCATAAATAATGAGAGACCAAAAAGCATTCGCTGGAGGAGTCATATCTTTTTCAAAATGAATAATATAATTCTTGCTGCCATTAAAATATTCATTATTGCAATCCCGATAAGTTACAGCGTATACAGAATCTTCAGGTAGGTTGGCACCAAGGCCAGTAAGAGCAATAACAGCTCTCATCATATAAGAAGTCCCATAAGACCCCATAAACGTGGTAATGTAACGCCAGTTATTTACAACAGGAACTGGTGATTGTTCACCGATAGCTTTTAAAGCATCTTTTGCAGCCTGGTTGAGAACTTCCTGAATATTTTGATCTAAACTTTTAAAGTCAAGTAGTTTACCTGGTATGATCCCAATCTTACTCATAATCGCAACAATTGGCCAGTCATTAATATGAGGTGGGTTTTCTATCATTAGCTGAGTAAAGATTTCAAAAAAAGTAGCAGCTTCCATCTGAGCTACCACTTGAGGTGGATCG
>NZ_DAOLQM010000192.1:0-4312 GCF_035418125.1 Atribacter sp.
GCGGCACCCCTCCAAGGAGGGGAATTGTTGAATTCATTCCCCCATTGAGGGGGGAACGATTCCTGGTTAAGTATTTTCATCCTCATCTGGTGCTGTAAAGCAGCATGAGGGTCTATCCTATTAATATTTTGAACTACAGATTTAGATTCTGAATAACGAATTATGAATTGAGTAATCAATATTTCCTATCTTGAAGTGAAGAAGCTAAGCATCGGAAAATAGTCTTACTGGTTCCAGCAAAATTTTATCATCGTTTGGTTTTGATTGCCGTCAAAACCATCTAATTTATTGGATGATTACCGGCAAATCATGATTTCCCATTTTTAATCCACTTTCAGGGTCATACAGTAATGACAATGCTCGAATTTCTAATGGCGAAGTATCAACCGCTAAACGGAGTAATCGCCCCACTTCCGGGTCACCATCTACAGCAGGGCGAAAAGCATCAACTTCAGCTAATGATGCAATAAATAGTATTAATCCTTTCCCCCCATTCTGAGCATATTTTGTTAATTCTTTGATATGTCTTTGCCCTCGCGTCGAAGGGCAATCAGGATAGGTGGCATAACGACCTTGTCGATAGACGGCACTTTTTAATTCCAACAACACAGTTTCACCACAAGAGTCCAGAAACCAATAATCGAGAACGCTTTCACCTAAGCGGGGGTTTCTCTTTAGGAGAGTATAACCCTCTAACCAGGGGATACATTTTTTTTGCACTGCCATTTCAAATGCTCTCATTTGAAAAAAGGTATCGATGAAAGCCCATCCAAAATCATCTTGGATTGCTATTAGTTTTCCAGCAGTTTTGCCTTGAGGATTAGAGATACAAACCGCCTTTCGTCCCGCGACCATCAATTCCGATAATCTTCCGGGATTATTGGTGGCAACTTGCCGAGATTTTCCGTCACCAAAGTTAACCTGGACTACGAATCGATTTATTCTTTTTTCAATAAAAACATAAAACCAATCATGAAAATCAATAAGAGACTTATGAATCAAAGGTGATTTAACAATTGCATTGTTCATCGATCGCTTCCAGAACCTCTTCAACATGTTGGGCAACTTTTACTTTTTTCCAATCTTTAACAATAAATCCCTGAGGATCAACTAAAAAGGTCGTCCGCGCTGCTGTACCAGTTACCCCAAGAATACCAAGGTTTTTTGATAAGCTCTCATCATCACTTAAAAGGATGTGCTTCAAATTATATTTTTTGGCAAATTTTTGATGACTCTCCACCGATTGAGTGCTCACACCAACTACTTCTACTCCTTTGGAACGAATTTCTTCTAACTTTTCAGTAAAAGCAATTGCCTCTTTGGTACAACCTGGGGTTGCATCTCGAGGATAAAAGTAAAATATTACCCATTTTCCACTAAAGCTATTCAAAGAAAAATCTTCTTCTCTTTGGGTTTCTGGAACATAACCTTTGAGGTGAAAATCAGGAAATACAAGTTTTTCTTTCATGTTTTTTACCTCCAATTATTCTAAGTAATATTTTTCAATCTTTTTTTTGCTCTTTAACAGATAACCATTAACCTCCAATATTCTTCCCTATTACTTAATAAAATCTGAGTTTTGCTGGGATTAAAAGGCATAAAAGGGAGCCTTGATTCTTGAGTCTTTGATTTTAAAAGTTTCAATTATAATGATCAATATAAACAAATCTACATTTTCTAATGGTTTATAATGAAATCAAGTGAATATCCGAGGTAAAAGCTACATGGAAATTCAAGGACAAGTTGAAAGAATAACATTTCATAACGAAGAAAATGGCTATACCATAGCCCGAATGAAAGTTTCTGGAAACCGGGAACTCATTACTATTGTTGGTAATTTATTATCCATAACTCCTGGAGAGATTTTAAAGCTTCAAGGAGAATGGAAAAATCATCCAAAATATGGCGAACAATTCCTGATTCAATCTTATGAATCGGTTGTCCCGGCATCAGTAAAAGGTGTAGAAAAATATTTAGGTTCCGGTCTCATTAAGGGCATTGGTCCAGTCATGGCGAAGAGGCTGGTTAATAAGTTTGGAATCGAAACATTGGAAATCATCGAAAAGGATATTCAAAAATTGCAAGAAGTTGAAGGCATTGGAACCAAGCGAATAGCAATGATCAAAAAAGCTTGGGATGAGCAAAAGGATATCCGAAACGTGATGATTTTTCTCCAAGAACATGGAGTAAGTCCTTCTTATGCAGTAAAAATATATAAACAATATGGACAGAACTCGATTAAAACCGTTCAAGAGAATCCCTATCGATTAGCAACTGATATTTTCGGAATCGGCTTTATCACTGCTGATCGAATTGCACAAAAATTAGGTCACCCTAAGGACGCTCCGGCACGAATTGAAGCTGGTATACTTTACACTCTTAACAAATTTGCTGAAAATGGTCATGTTTACGTTCCAACCTCGGCTCTCTTATCAAAATGTCATGAAATCCTTGATGTCGAGGAAAATGAAGCCAAAAAAGCCCTTTCAAACTTATCTGGCCAAGATTCGGTATTTATTGAAGAAATATCCGATCATGAAGAGGGAGTCTATCTTACTCCATTCCATATTGCTGAAACCGGAATCGTAGACAGGTTAAAAGCACTCATTGAGTTTCCCAAAACTATTCCGTTGTTTGGGTTGGGGAAAACCCACCAAATTGTATCTAAAGAATTAGGTATTAACTTAGATGAAAGTCAACAGCAGGCTTTACACGCTGCACTATCTGAAAAAGTATTGGTCATAACTGGAGGACCGGGTACCGGAAAAACCACTCTGATTAAAGCCATAATTTGCCTGTATAAAAAATTGGGTTATCAAATACTTTTAGCTGCGCCTACCGGTCGAGCAGCCAAGCGAATGACTGAAGCAACTGGATTTGAAGCTAAAACTCTTCATCGGCTATTGGAGTATTCTCCTAAAGATAACCAGTTTAAGAAAAATCATGAAAATCCTTTGAATGCTGATGTACTTATTATTGATGAAACCTCGATGATCGATACGATTTTAATGTATCATTTTCTCAAAGCTATCCCTCCAAATGCCACTCTCATTTTAGTTGGAGATGTTGACCAACTTCCTTCAGTAGGGGCTGGGAATTTACTTCGTGATTTGATTGAATCTGAAGTGATCCCTACCATGCGACTAACAAATATTTTTCGACAAGCGCAAGATAGTTTAATTATTTTGAATGCTCACCGCATTAATCATGGTCAATTCCCTCTCCTTGACTTTTCACCTGGTAAACCTCAGGACTTCTACTTCTTCCCTTGCGATGAACCAGAAAAGGCTTTGCAAACTATTCTGGATCTCTGTTGTCACCGAATCCCAAAAACTTTTGGATTCCATCCCTTAGAGAATATTCAAGTTCTTTCGCCTATGCACCGTGGTTTAATAGGGGCAGCCAACCTCAATGTCGAATTACAAAAAAGTCTTAATCCCTCCTCCAAAGTCGAAATCAACCGCGGTGGAAACATTTTTCGAATAGGGGACAAGGTCATGCAAATTCGAAATAATTACGATAAAGATATATATAATGGGGATATTGGTAAAATAACTAAAATCGATCGTGAAATTCAAGAAGTGGCCATAAATTTCGATGGAAAAGAAGTAAATTACGAATTTTCCGAACTTGATGAAATTGTTCTCTCCTATGCAATTTCCATTCATAAGTCTCAAGGGAGCGAATATCCAGCTATTGTTATTCCATTACTTACCCAGCATTACATGATGTTACAAAGGAATCTTCTCTATACGGCAATAACTCGTGGCAAAAAATTGGTGGTTTTAGTGGGCAGTAAAAAAGCAATTGCAATTGCAGTTCGTAATAACCAACCACTCAAGAGATATACCCGATTAAAAATCCGACTTCAAGATTCTTTTAACTCAAACAAATAATTTAACTTGTATTCAATCCTGAAAATACATAAATAAATGAAAAGTGATTAACATAAAAATAAGAAAGGCACACCCACCTTAATCCCTCCTCAATGGGGGAATGAATTTAACAATTCCCCTCCTTGTTCGACCGGTGCTGTTTTACGGCGGGGAGGGTGCCTTTAATTCGTCATCCTGAGGCTTCGCCCTATGAAGCCGTGAGGACCTCATCTTGTAATTTTTTCTTTTATCCTTTCGTTTTTTTTCATTCGCCCCCTCAGCCTTTATCGTGCCCGATTAACGTAGCGACATGCCATGGCATGTCGAATCTTGGGCCTTCACCCTCATCCTCACCTTCTCTGTACGAACGGGGACATAGGTAACACTTTAGTCTAATGACATAGGTAACACTTTTTAATCATCTTGAATCTCCGTTG
>NZ_DAOLQM010000193.1:0-4300 GCF_035418125.1 Atribacter sp.
GTAAGATAAACTGGAAAAGGAGGATATTGACCGGTAAGAGAATCAAGAAAGAGCTCACCTGGCATCGCTCGATCTCGATGTAATTTTGACCATTGAAATAGAGAATCGATCCCGTCGGAATAAAATTCTGGAACATTAGTCAGTCGATGGGGAGACCAATTGTTAAAAAAAGCTGACTCGGCATTGTGAAATAGTTCGACGAAGTTGCTTTTTTGCGTTGGATCTTTAATGTGGTATATCTCTTCGACCCCTTCCTCAATAATATCGAGAGGATTTTGATCGACATCCTGTAGAAAACGTCCTAAACAGAACAAATTCATCTCAGTACTGGGATTGATCAGAGGCCCCAAATACAATTCACATGATCGACTTCCATCTCGATATAGATTGCGAAGATGAGTGGTTGATCGCAAAATATAGGGAAGAAACCAGCGGTTTCGATCAAAGCGTTGGGGTGGATAAATCCAAAACCCACCCGATGTGCCATAGTCACATGGTAATCTATCAATAAAAACCGCTCGATCATTTTCATGAATAAACTGTCCATGATTACCGCCATCGATAAAAATATCAATATTCTTCCCTAAATCCAAAACCGATCCGCGTTCTTTCTCATTCATCCAATCTCCCCAAGGAAGATACCCGGAAGTATTCACCAGCAATTTTTTCTCAGGCCAACGGTTTCGAATATAAGCAGCAGTCAGATGGTTTATGCGGTTATAGTAATCAACATCACCTTCCTGAATGCATTTTTCACAGCAACAACGACCTTGATCAGCAGCTTCCAAATGATATCCGTCCACAATAAAGTTTTTCCCGATAAAATCAATTACTTTCTCCATCAGTTCTCGAGACTTAACTTGCGAACCACATAAAGCCGAAGGGTTGGTCCCTCGAACTTCTGGATCGTTTTGAATAATCGTATCAAAACCCCAGCTATAGACTCCTAAACCATAAATCAGCTGTAAACCATTGGAATGAATGATATGAATTAGGCGGTCGACTTGACTTTTTCTCTCGGGGGTCAAAACGCTCTCAATGTCCATCGGCCAATCTCGATTGGTAAGCAGACCAAACAAATCGATATCGGTATAACCGGCCCTTTTTAAAAATTCCATGGTTTTTTGAAAATCGTTAATGGTTTGTTGATCAATTAATACACTAGGCCAGGCATCATCCAATATTGGTGTACTGCGAAAATCGTTTAACCAAACTCCAAAAGCAATCCGGTTTTGAAATGATTTTTTATTCATATCCCTACCCTGTCAATACTTTTCATTTAAAAACCATCAATATCCTAATCAGCGATTCTTCCCTTCAGTTTTTGATCCAAAAGAACCGCTCCGACTAAAACCACACCCTTTACAATACTTTGATAAAAGGAGTGTATTCCCATCAAATTGAGACCATTGGCAATAAAACCAACGATAAAAGCACCGATCAACATTCCAAATATCGACCCTTCTCCACCTTCGATACTAGTTCCACCTAATACCACAGCCACGATAACATCAAACTCGAAACCAGATCCGACCATGGCTTGGCCAACTCCTAAGCGGGAAGCCATTAAAGTACCCGAAAACCCTGTCAAAGTTCCAACCAGAAAATAAAGCAAGATGATAATTGAACCAACGTTGATTCCCGAAAGGAGCGCAGTTCTTTTATTTCCACCGATAGCAAATGTATAACGACCTAAGATGGTCTTGCTTTCGATAAAATAGAAAAGAAAGATGGTCAAAAACATGATAATAAAGATAATGGGTATTCCACCCAAATAACCTCGACCCAAAAGAGTAAAATTCTTTCCTAACCCCATGTGGATACTATTGCCACCGCTAATAACCAATGCCAAACCCCGAGCTGCATACATGGTACCTAAGGTGGCTATGATCGAAGGAATCCTCAATTTGATCACCATGAGTCCGTTTAAAAGACCGATTGCGCTTCCCACCAAAGTTGAAAGAATAATTGAAAACCATAGGGGAATCGATTGAGTTACAAAGAGGGCTGAGAGCATTCCGGTGAGACCCAATACACTTCCTATCGATAAATCAAAGTTACCAGATATCATGAGAGGAGTAACTGCACAACCAGTGATCACGACAAAAGCCACCTGTCGGGTTACGTTGTTGAGGTTGGTTACGGTTAAAAATGATTTGGATAGGAAAGAAAGCACAATAATAATCAGCAACAAAACGCCAAAAATAACCATTTTTTGCAAAAAGCCGCTACTCAGCTTAATTTTCATAATTAGTCCTCTTTCCACGGGTGATAATATATAGAATTTCTTCTGGATCCGCCTCTTGGTTCTTTATTTCCTTGACAATTTGGCCATCTCGGAGTAAATAAATGCGGTCACAGAGGTTAAATATCTCCGGATATTCTGAAGAAAAAACGATGATTGACTTCCCCTTCTCGGCTAAATTTCTTATAATACGATGAATTTCCTCCTTAGCTCCAATGTCTACTCCCCGGGTGGGTTCATCCATCATAAGAATATTCGACCCGGCATGCAGGTATTTTGAAACCACAACTTTCTGTTGATTCCCACCACTGAGGGTTGCTACTTTTTGTTCAATATGTTTTACTTTGATATTCATCGCATCAACATAATTTCTTGCTACCTCACGATCTTCTTGGCTACGTACGACTCCAAAATGGGAAAGAACCTTTAAATTGGTAATCGATATATTGGGTCGAACTGGAAGCTTCATAATTAATCCTTCGGTAAGCCGTTCTTCCGGTACCATGGATATCCCGCTCAACATAGCATCCCGAGGAAGATCAAACAGAACACTTTTTCCTTCAATCCGGATATCTCCGCTCAATACTCGGTCCAACCCAAAAAGAGCCAAGGCAATTTCAGTTTTCCCTGCCCCTCTCAAACCGTAAAATCCCAAAATCTCACCCTTAAATAGATTAAAGTTAACATTTTTAAGCTTATGAGTTGTCAGATTGTATACTTCCAATACCTTCTTTTGATAGTCAACCGGTCGCGGGACATATTTATCCACAGTCACTTTACCAATCATCATTCGGATCAATTCATCCCGATCAATATCCGCCACATTTTTTGTTTCAACAATTTCACCATCTCGAAATACTGTAACCACGTCTCCAATAGTAAAAATATCATCCAAAATGTGGCTGATATAAATTACGGTGATATTTTTCTCCTTCAAGGAACGAATAATGGCAAATAAACGTTTGGTTTCATTCTCTGAAACCGCTGCAGTTGGTTCATCCATAATTAAAAGGCTCGCATCCACGGCAATCGCTTTGACAATTTCAATAACTTGTTTTTCCGCAAAACTAAGCTGAGCTACTTTTTTCTTGAGTGGAATGTCGGGAGCAAACTCTTTCATGAGCTGAAAAACTTTTTCGGAAGGATCACTTCTTTGAATGACACCATAACGATTTGGTTCTCTGCCTAAAATGAGATTTTCTTCAACCGTGAGTTGGTTTACCACATTCAATTCTTGAAACAAAGTACTAATCCCCAAGTCCATCGCTTCCCGGATCGAGCGAGGCTTAAATTCTTTTCCATTAAAAAGGATTTCTCCTGAACTTCTGGTTTCAGCACAAGTCAATATCTTAATAAAGGTTGACTTTCCTGCACCATTTTCCCCAACAATACAATGAACGGTATTGCGACGTATATCCAAATCGATTCCTTTTAATGCAGCAACCCCGGGATAGTTTTTAGCAAGTCCTCGAACCTCAAGTATGTTTTTTTCCATAAAATTGACTCTCCTAAATCAGACAGGAGGAGTTACACCTCCTCCTGTCTAAACCCCCATTCCTATTCTTCAATTTCTTTGGCTAAATCGACTTCTATTGCCCATTCATCTTTCACAAATTGTTCGATTTCTTCTTTACTCATATCCCATCCATTGACGACAAACGATATTACTGCTTCGTTTTTATCGGTTGCATACATATCCAATTCCCCATTAATAATTTTAAGCAGCATATCGATACATTTTTTGGCATTGCTCTTTGGCTGTAATGCCAAGGTAAGTTTGAAAGCTGAGTTTGGATCAGCCACTTTCACCAATTCGGGAACCGAACCATCTACACCAGCAAAAATTTCTGATACCGGAATTCTATCTTTGGCGTTTCCTCGCCCGGCCGCTTCAAAAGCTGCTAAAGATCCTAAAACATTTTCTGCATCATAACCAAACATAATATTGACATCGGGAAAACTCTGGAGAATATCTTCTGCAGTACTATAAGCGATTTCTCGATTACTCTTCCCGCCATTGAAAACCCATTCCATATCCGGAGCAACGTTCTGTAC
>NZ_DAOLQM010000194.1:0-4261 GCF_035418125.1 Atribacter sp.
TTTATACCTTTGAATTTATAAGGTTTTCCTGGTGGGGCTTTTAGGGTGGAAAAGTGAGCTTGAGTTGGTCGCCATTTTGGCAGTTTCGGGAGTCTATAAAAAAGGAACCACCAAAAATAAATTGAGTTTCTTTAGTCTATAAAAAAGAGGGTATCGCAACATTTTCAACACGGTGAAGTACCGCCATTTTTTGCCACGCGGTAAGGGTTAGTTTTTAGAGTTTATCAACAAGGAGGGGAAAATGGAGGAAGAAAACAAAAAATATAAATCATCGGAATCAAAGGCTTCAAAATGGATTCAATACGGTGTCCTCGGTTTTGTCGCTTTCCTCTGGTTTCGGTTCACATGGTTTCAAGACAGTGACTATAATTTTTTTTTATGGATGGCAAGAATCTTCTATTGGTTTATCATCTGGGACAAGTATCTCAGTATTAAAGAGAAAGACAAAGAAATAAAAAACCTCAAAGAAAACATAGCAGAATTACAAATTTTAAGTTACGATTGGCAATGTAAATATTCGGTTTTATTACGTGAAAAAGGATGAAAAATTAACTCCCTAAAACAAGGATGCTTTTTCTATGCGTGGCAGATAAGGCCACTTTTGCCACGTGGTGAAGTATCAGGACATTCTGAACGCGGTAAGGGTATTTTTTTAGTTTTGTGAGGTGGTTCCACCCGGGGAATTATATTTTATGATCCATTTACCAGAGGATACCAAAGGGTGTAAACTTTTTGGTATCAAAATTGGTAGGGGTGTTAACCAGGGTGAGGGGGGTTATTCGTGAGTGGCAAAACCTATACCATTAAAGAGCTTTCTCAAATTACCGGGTACTCAAAGAATACTATTAGGGGTTACATTAAGAGTACCAAAATTAGGGCTAATTTGGTAGGGGGGGCATACCAGGTTGATCAGGCCGAGGCTGAGAAGGTTTTTAAGGTGGGCAAGATAATTAGTAGTACCAATGATACCAATTCTGGTACTCAAATTGATACCAACCTGATAACAGAAATGAAAGACCGGATCCACCAGTTAGAAAGCGATAAGGCCTTTCTACAAAAGCAAATTCTGGACTTACAAGAGACTATCAAAATGTTAACTATCCGGAAACTACCAGGGTACCAAGAGAATACCAGAGGGATATTGACCAGGGTAAAAGAATGGTTTGTGGGGAAAGGAAAAGATTAGAAAAAATGACTCAAAGAAAATATTAAAATTGGTATTTAAATTATAAAAAAATAAGATATAAGAGAGATAAAAAAAAGAAAGAGATGAATAGTGTTTTATAATAATGAGAGAATATGAAAGGCGATCTGGAGGCATAAAAGTGGATAAGAAAATTTTTTTTACAACAAAGGAGGCAACTCAGTATCTTGGAATAAGTGCTTCAACTATTTATCGCATAGAAAAAAAAGGATTGATATCCTCAATTAAAACAACTGGAGGTCAGAGACGTTTTAGTAAAGAAAATGTGGAAAAATATTTAAAAAATAGCCGAAGATTTAAAGCTCCTCAAAACCAAAGTAAATTTAAACGTAAAAATGAAGATGTTAAAAGAGAAAATAAAATTGATCGTGGCACAGAAAGAAAAATAAATGGGGTAGATTCAAATGAGTTATTTTATTCTATAGAAACAATCAAAATTTTTAATGCAGACATTTTAAAAATGAAAAGCGTTAAAGACAATTCTGTTGATTTAATTGTTACATCGCCACCTTATAATGTAGACATAAAATATAACTCACATAAAGATGCAATGACTTATGAAGACTATCTTTCATTTACAAAAAGATGGATTGAAAGATGCTATAAGTTTGTTAAAGAAGACGGAAGATTTTGCCTAAATATTCCTTTAGATAAAAATAAGGGTGGTCAACAGAGCGTATGTGCCGACATGACCACTTTAGCAAAACAGATTGGTTTTAAATATCATTCAACAATTATTTGGAACGAACAAAATATTTCAAGAAGAACCGCTTGGGGATCGTGGCTGTCAGCTTCAGCTCCTTACGTTATTGCTCCAGTTGAAGTGATCATAGTTCTCTATAAAAACAGCTGGAAGAAAACCAGTGGAAGTAAGCAGTCTGACATCACCAAAGAGGAGTTCATGGAGTGGACCAATGGGGTGTGGAACTTCAGCGGTGAGAGCAAGAAGAGGATCGGACATCCTGCTCCGTTCCCAGTCGAACTCCCCCGACGATGTATCAAGCTCTTCAGCTTTGTTGGTGACACGGTTCTTGATCCCTTCATGGGAAGTGGTTCGACCTTAATTGCTTGCTGTGAAACTAAGCGGTTGGGAATTGGTGTTGAAATTGATCAAGCCTACTGTGAGCTGGCACGGAAAAGACTCAAGAAAGAATGCCAGCTTGACCAGTTAAAAATTAACTTCTCTGGAGGAGAATAATAAATGAGTAGAACCATTCGAAGTTTGATATTGGAGTTCTTTTATCAGCATCCCAAGCAAGACTTGGAACATGGTCCTGTGGTAGATTGGGTGACAGAACAACACCTGAAAGAAAATACAACTCCACCACGTGACATTTGGCGAACGGTTCGCCACCTTCATCAAGAAGGGATACTCATCAAAGTCAACAAGGGTGTCTATCGATATGACCCCGAGCAAGTTACCAATCGAGAGCTCTTTGATTTCTCAGAAGAAACTAAAGAAGCAATTCTCCAGCGAGACCAATACCAGTGTGTGGTTTGTGGAAGAGGGAGAAAGGATGGAGTAGAACTCTGTGTCGATCACATTAAACCTAAAGATAAGGGAGGCGATAACTCGATCGAGAATGGACAGACGTTGTGCACTGAACACAATCTCCTGAAGAAGAATTATACCCAAACCGAAGCAGGCAAACGTTACTTCATTAAAATCTACAAACAAGCCGTAGCCAACAACGATATCAGAATGATCAACTTCTGTAAGGGTATTTTTGATGTTTATGATACTTACAAGTTAAATGGTCATATAAAAAGGCCAAATGGAAAGGAATAAAAACCAATTTTTGTGATAAATTTATCCTTCATGCAATCGAGACTTTCCGAAAAAACCTCATACCCTCTTCTAATTCCTCATCAAGAATATGAGTATAAATTTCGGTGATCTGAATTGAGGAATGGCCGAGGGCTTTTTGAACTAACCGTAAATTTTTGCTTTCCCGGTAAATATCAGTTGCAAAGGTATGGCGAAGAGTGTGAGGGTGAACGTCTTTTTCAATTCCAGCTTGTTTAGCCTTTCTTTCTACTAACGCCCGGACATATCGATCATTCATTTTATCTCCCCTCAGCGTGGTAAACAGAAGATCGCTTTCCGGTTTTATCTCTTTCCATTGTCTTAGGACCCCTAAGGCGTCATCATTTAGCCAAACGATCCGGTCCTTTTTTCCCTTCCCCTGGTGAATATGGATCTTTCCGCTTTTCCAGTCAATATCTTTGGACCGTAAATTTAACACTTCACCACAACGCAAACCAGCATCTAACATCAACCTCATCATGGCGTAATTCCGTAAACCAGTCGGGGCCTTCCGGTTGAAGGTCCGCAAAAAGGCCCGTTGTTCCTCCGCGGTTAAAACTTCCGGGATTTTTCTTTTCATTGTGTATTCCCTCCCTTTTTATGCTATAGTACCGATAACCTCCCTTTTCGGTATCATATTTACATTATAAAGAATTTCTATCCGGTTGTCAATATAAACGGTACTCTATTTTGTTTTTTTATTATTGAGTTATTTTTGGAGAGCAAATAGGCGATACTTTAGAAATTCAAAATGAAGCCGCAGAAATAAGAATTAGGGCAGAAAGAAAAGCAGGGGAATTGTTGCAAGAAACGGAAAAGAATAAAGGAGCAATGGGAACTGGGGCAAACCAATATCAAGAGGTGCAGTCACACGATGTTACCACACCTCCTACATTGTCTGATTTGGGTATTAAAAAAATGGAATCTTCACGCCTTCAAACCATCGCTTCAATACCAGAAGAAAACTTTGAAAAACACATTGCCGAAACCAAAGAAAACCACAGCGAGTTTACAACCGTTGGATGAATAAAAAACAGAATGAATTTTTCATTCTACGGGCTATAAGAGGGCAAATGAGGGGGGTTAATTTTTTAAAAGGTGTTATCTATCGAATGGAATTTTTAAAGGGGTTCCTGGGGCGTTTGGTGAGGTGGTGGAAAGAAAATAATTCAAAATATTTGATTTTTCCATTAAAACTGTTAAAATAGTACAGGGAATGTTTTATATAATTTATAATGTATCTCAGGGGG
>NZ_DAOLQM010000195.1:0-4254 GCF_035418125.1 Atribacter sp.
AAAAGGGTTTTTGAATGAAATGGACTCCTTCATCCAGAACTCCTTGATGAGCGATGACATTAGCAGTATAACCAGACATAAAAAGAACTTTTATATTAGGAAATATTGTTAGGAGTCTTTCGGTAAGCTCGGGGCCACTCATGTCAGGCATAACAACGTCAGTAATAAGTAGATGTATATTATTAGTGTATTTTTGAGCTATATTAATAGCTTCTTTGGGAGTTTGAGCAGTTAAAATTTGATACCCTAATTGTTTTAACATTTTTTCAGTCATTTTAAGGATGGCTTGGTCATCCTCTACTAACAAAATTGTTTCTCTCCCTCTAGTTAATCCCACCTTTGGTGTTCCTACTTGAATTGGTTCCGATTCCTTTTTAAATCGAGGCAAATAAATCTTGATGGTGGTTCCTTTTCCTGGTTCACTATAGACATTGATGAAGCCGTTATTTTGTTTAACAATACCGTAAACGGTTGACATTCCTAAGCCGGTGCCTTTCCCAAATCCTTTGGTGGTGAAAAAAGGCTCGAATACATGAGCGATAGTTTTTTGATCCATTCCACACCCATTATCGCTCACTGATAAAAGTACATATTCACCAGGTATATAACCATAATGTTGTTCACAATAGTTGTCATCAAAAATAGCGTTGCCGGTTTCGATGGTTATTTTTCCAGTTCCCGAAATGGCGTCACGAGCGTTAACACAGAGGTTGGCACTGATTTGGTCGATTTGTGAAGGATCAATGTAAACTAACCATAAATCCTTACCTGGGATCCAGACAGGCTCAATTTCTTCACCAATTAACCGACCCAGCATTTTTAAGGTGCCCTCAACGATTTGGTTCAGATCGAGTAACTTCGGAGCAATGGTTTGTTTGCTGGCGAAAGCTAATAACTGCCGAGTTAAATTGGCGGAACGTTCAGCCGCATGGTGAATTTCAATGAGGTCAGCATGTATAAGATGAAAGGGATCTACCTGATTTAAAGCTAATTCGGCGTGGCCGAGAATGGCTTGCAGCATATTGTTGAAATCATGAGCTATACCTCCCGCCAGCCTTCCAACTGATTCCATCTTTTGGGCTTACAGGAGTTGAGCTTGGAGCTTTTCGTGTTCTTCTTCCATTTTTTTCCTTTCGGTTATCTCCTGAGTAAACTCAGCAAGCGCAACGATTTGGCCTTTTTTATCAAATATTGGATAACCGCGCATGTGCCAGTAGCGACCATCAGGAGTTTGATTATTTGCTTCGCGAGGTGCTTTATCATGGAGAGCCGTTAGAACTGGGCATTCGGCACAAGGTTCATTTCTTTGATGCCACAATTCATAGCAATGCTTTCCAACGACTTCTTCAGGAGTTTTTCCAATTGATTCGTTGGAAAGACGATTTGTCCAAATAATACTTAAGTTGGTATCATAATAAGTGATTAACTCATTAGTTGAATTTAAAATGAGTTCCTTTTGTCGTTCACTTTCACGTAATTCCCTGGTTCGTTTGGCAACCTGTTTGCGAAGCGACCATGACCAGAGGAAAAATATAAAGAGCAGAACAAGAAGGGGAATAATAACTATGGCAATATATCGTAAGATAGTGATCAGTTTTAAAGTTTTTAGGTCGTAAATGCCCATCCATTTTTCAAAAATTTGACGATATTCTCCGGTTTTAGAAAGAACATTTAATCCTTCGCTTAATTGAGTCAAAAGTGCCCTCTGATTTTGATGTACAGCAAAACAATATTCGGCGGTTACTAATGGTTCTTGACCAACAGTTAGGTTATCCCAACCCTGCTTTTCGATCCAGTAATAGGCAGTTCTCAGTGAAACCAGTGCACAATCGTACTTTCCCTCGGCTAATATCTGAAGGGCATCCTTTTGTGATTCAACTAAAAGGGCTTGTTTTTCCATACCATTTTTTTGGAGAAAATCGTGCATAATGTCACCCTGTTGAACGACAATCTGTTTATCTCTCAAATCATCTAAGGATGATGATGGATTTCCTTCTCCCGTTCTTACCACGCTTACATAACTGATATTTGTATGAGGAGGAGTAAAGTCAAAAAGTAAGTCTCTTTCTGAAGAATAGAGCATACCCTGGATTGCATCAATTTTTCCATTAAATAAGTCTTCGCGAATTTTAGCCCAGGGACCAAGGTGGATCTCGATATCGAGGTCCATTTCTTTAGCAATTGCTTTGCTTAAGTCAACGTTAAACCCATCGGGTTGACCATTTTCATTAATAAACTCAAAAGGAGGAAAATCAAAATCTCCACCAATGATGATACGACGATTGGTTGGGAGTTCCATGGCAGCAAACCATTTGGAATGGAGATGTTGATAGGTTCCATCAGCGATAACTAAAGCAAGTCCTTCGTTTAACAAGGCCAGTGTATCACGATCTCCTTCTTGAACGGCAAAACAGAAATCCTGACGAAAGCCATCAATTGATTGGTTAACGACCTGCAAGTTATTGAATCCGGTTTCTTGTATTAGGCGCAGTGCAACCAACCGCTGTATAACTACCGCATCGTAAATGCCTTGGGAAAGTCCACGAAGGGCTTCTTCAAAAGTGATGGTGGTATAGATTTCTGCACCAATATTTTCACGACGCATGAATTCTTCAGCATTATCACCCTTCATTACAGCCACTTTTCGTCCTTTTAAATCATCAAGCTTTTGGATATCACCTGTTCCAATTCGAACAACAATGGCACCGTGAAGAGATATATAGGGGAAGGTAAAGTCAAAAGACGATTCTCGCTCTGGAGTGCGACCTACTAATGGTAAGGCTTGAACTTCACCCTTTTCCAGCCAGCCTTTAACCTCCGCCCAGGGGCCAACTCGAAAAGCTGCTTTTCGTCCCATGGCAGCGAGAGCGGCGCGAATAAGTTCGACAGAGAAACCATTAGCTTGACTGTCGAAATCAACAAAACAAAATGGGGGGTAATTGATTTCGCTTCCAATTAAGATAGGTTCTTGGGTATTGGCAAGATCAGGACACAAAAAAACTGACAAAACTAAAATAAACATCAAAAAGATAATTTTTTTATGTTGATGATACTTATTTATATTTGGTTTAAGGTAATCGGTTAAAAAACTGATTTTTTCCATAAATCACGCTATAATTAGAACCTTCTTCAATTACTTGGATTAGAAATGAAAATCTAAAAATATACTTTATTTTACTATATTATCTTTAATATAGCTTTAATTACAAAAAATATCAGCAGAATTCAAATCATGGTGTAAAAAATTGTAATGATAAAAATTGGTTTTTAACCACATGAAGCAAGTCTATCGTCTGATTTAGATTCGAAGAACTCCTTATTTTTAGGATATTTTTGTAACTTATCAGATAGTGGTAAAATTCTCAAAAAGAATGAATTGAATGTTGGTATGAAAAGCTTGACAAAAAAGATGTTAAAAACCGTTATTTGGATTTGCTTGAAGTTTTAGGTGAGAGTAGCCTTAATATGATACCAGATTCTTTCTTTTAAGAAGAGGGAAAAATACATAAAAAGGAATTTAGTCAAGGAAATAAATAAAATATTTTAATTAATATAAAAAATATAAAGAAAGGAGTAAGAATATGCCGGAATTTAGTAGCCCCTTTACCTTTTTAAAAAATGATCGAAAACTGACTCATGAGGAATTGGTACGAGCGATAAGATTTATGATTGCAGCAGAATTTGAAGCCATTCAACTTTATCAACAAACAGCTGAAAGCACAAGTGATAAATTGAGTCAGGAGGTGCTTCTTGATATTGCCAACGAAGAAAAAGAACATGTCGGTGAATTTCTTCGTTTACTGCGGGAGCTGGATCCTGAAGAAGAAGAGTTTTACCAAAAAGGGTATAAAGAAGTTGAGGAAATTATGAAAGAATTAAAAAAATAACTTTAACTTTGAAGAAATTCTTTAGGATTTATATCAGTTCGGAACTCAAAAAAGAAGCAGATAATTTCATTTAATAAGGCTATGTTATAATAAAAGAAAATATATATTGTAATTATATATTAGCCGGTTTTAATTTGATAAAGGCCATTATGAAGTTGAGCTGAGAAAATTATAAGTGAAAATGACTCCAATTGCCTTGAAATTTTCACAAGGGTGAGGGGGGAGGATATCTATATAATTGGTTCTAACTATTCTTTCTTGATGGGGAAGGTGATGATGAAGGTGAGGATTCAATTTGTAACTTATTACGAAACAATTTTTTCCCCATCACTTACCAGCAAAGTAAATACTTGTAATATTTTATAAT
>NZ_DAOLQM010000196.1:0-4249 GCF_035418125.1 Atribacter sp.
TGGAAAGATGCTGAAGGAAACTGGGCATTAGGAAAACCTGAAGCCATTCAGGCTTTCAATTTTTATGGAAAACTTTTACGCGAATATGGTCCTCCAGGAGCAACCGACATTCATTGGTATGAAAGTACTTCCTATTTCATGACTGGAAAAGCGGCAATGATTTATGATGCCAACAATTTTAATATTCTTTATGAAGATCCTGAAAAATCTGAAATCGTCGGGAAAGTCGGTTATTCGGTAATTCCTGCTGGGCCAACCAATCTTCGTTTACCACACGTTTCTCACTGGGATCTTGCTATCCATTCCAACTCGAAAAAGAAAGAGGCAGCTTGGCAATTTATTCTCTGGGCAACCAATAAGGAAAACATTCTTGAAGCCCACTTAGCCGGGATACCTTCCCCACGGAATAGTTCTTGGGAAAGCGAAGCTTTTCTTGCCGAAAACGCTTATCCAGACTGGACAGAAGCTACCACCATCAGCTATGAAATTGGTAACCCCGTATGGAATCCACCGGTCGTGAATGTTCCTGAAGCTCGGGATGTCGTTGGAGATATTATCGTATCAGCCATATCTGGTGAAGACATCGAACCTCTTATTCCAAGTGCTATCCAAAGACTACTCTCTATAGAAGCACGTGATTAAAAGTTCCAATTATTTATTCGTTAAAAGTGGATGGGAAATCCCATCCACTTTTATTGGCGTTTCAATAGGGAGGTCTTTGTATTCGTGTTAAAAAGAAATACAACCTTAAAATGGATACTTTTATCCCCGGCTTTTGCTTTAACAGGAATACTTATTGCTTACCCCTTAGCTTATAACTTTTATTTAAGTTTTCATTCCTGGTACGGAAGCGCTACCCGATTACCACGTTTTGAAGGATTCAGCAATTATATTGCCACTCTTAGCGATCCTCGTTTTTGGAATTCAATTCGTGTAACAATCGTTTTTACTATTTTAGCTTTAGGTATTGAAATTGTTGCTGGCTTTTTCATTGCTTTGTATATTAACCGAGAATTTCGGGGAAAGAATTTTATTAAAGCTCTGTTTGTATTTCCTTTTGCTGCTACGCCGGTAGCTATTGCTCTGGTGTGGCGGAATATGTATGATCCCACCTTGGGTGTCATCAATTATTTTGTTTCCCTGATAGGTCGAGTCCAACCAGTTGAATGGCTGACAAAACCTCATTTGGTCATTCCTTCATTAGCTTTCGTTGACATATGGCAATGGACACCACTGGTCGTTTTGATCTGTATGGCTGGTTTGGAGGGATTACCAAGAGAACCAATTGAATCTGCTCAAATTGATGGTGCTTCAAAGTGGCAAATATTTCGTCGAATTATATTTCCTTTGATGGGTCCAACCCTTATAGCCGCAACCATGATTCGTTCCTGGGATGTCATCAAAGTTTTTGACATTATCTACGTAATGACCGCAGGAGGACCAGGATTTGCCTCGGAAAATCTGAATATTTACATCTATAATACTGCTTTTTTCTATTTTAATATGGGTTATGCCAGTTCAATGATGGTCATCCTCTTTGCCATAGTACTTGGTTTTAATATTATTCTCTATCAACTCACCAAACGAGGGAACGAAAAATCATGAAGTTTTTAAAGTCTCTATTGTTCTATCTTGGCTTATTTATAATAATTATTCCAACTGTATTTGTATTTTACTGGATGATTTCAGGTGGATTTAAAACTCAACTTCAGATTATCTCTTCTCCGCCAGTTTTTTTCTTTGAACCCAATATAAAAAATTATATAGAAGTCATAACTCAACATAATTTTGGGCTCTATATGTGGAACAGTTTTGTGGTTGCAGCTCTATCAACCTTGGTCGCTCTCTTAGTTGGAATCCCGGCTGGATATTCAATTTCCCGATTTAGAATGCGAACCAGTGTTTTTTTACTCACTGTTTCAAGAATGGTTCCTTTTGTCAGCTATTTGATGCCCTGGTTTATTACTTTTCGGCGATGGGGACTGATAGATTCATATACCGGTCTTACCTTAGCCCACTTGATTGTGAATATGCCAATTGTAGTTTTACTGATGTCCACTTTTTTTGAAGAAGTTCCCTATGAACTGGAGGAGGCTGCTGAGATAGACGGAGCTTCTAAGGTCAACGTCTTTAAATATGTCTCTTTGCCTCTGGCTCGAAATGGAGTCATTACCTCGGCTATTCTTTCTTTTGTGTTTTCCTGGAACCAATTCCTTTTTTCCTTAATCCTTTCTGGCCCTCGAACCCAAACGGTACCAATTGCCGTTTTTAACTTTATGACCTATGAAGAAATTGCCTGGGGAGGACTTCTGGCTGCTGCAACAATGATTACTTTACCGGTCCTCATTCTCACAATTTTTATTCATAAATATATTGTTAGAGGATTAACTCTTGGGGCCTTGAAAGGTTAGGCTAATTTTTCTTTAAGTAAAATCTTTTATCCCTTAAAAAATTATCAACACCTAACAAATAAAGGAGGATTATAATGAATATTCCTAAAACCATGAAAGCCGGTGTGCTCTATGGTTATAAAAATTTAACTCTTCAAGAAATTCCGGTTCCCGAACCCAAAGAGAACGAAATCTTGTTGAAAGTGGGAGCCTGCGGGATTTGTGGAAGTGATATCCGTTATTATTACGGAGAAAATGCCTGGGCTTTGCATACCTTGGGGTTTAACGAACCAACCCCGGGGGCAGCGATTCTCGGCCATGAAGTTGCCGGAACCATCACTCAGCTTGGTACCCATTCATCCGAATGGCAAGAAGGAGACCGGGTGGGTGCCCTCGCTTTTAAATCTTGTGGTGTGTGCGAGTTTTGTTTACGGAATCTCCCAAATTTGTGCGCTTTTCAACACCATATCGGCCATGATGGTCGCTGGAAAGAGGTGGATTATGCACCTGGAGGGTACAGTGAATATATGCCGATTTGGAAGGATAAAATTTTCTCTTTGCCAGAACATGTTTCATTTATTGAAGCTACCCAGCTCGATGGTTTGGCGGTTGCGATTCATGCAATAAATAGATCCCGATTGACCATAGGAGAGTCTTTGGTTGTTGTTGGTTCCGGTGCCATAGGTCTCTTGGTTGCTCAGGTGGGAATCACTTTGGGAGCTGGCAAGGTAATGGTTCTTGACACTCGAGAAAAACCACTCAACATTGCCAATCAGTTGGGTATTAGAGAGGCCAGAAAAATTAATCAAGATAATTTAAAAAAAGAAATACAGGATTTCACCAACCAAAAAGGCGCTGATGTTATTATCGATACAGTTGGAACAGGAAAAACAATTACTAAATCCCTCCGCTCGCTAAATCGTTTTGGTCGCTTGGTTCTCGTAGCCACAACTGAAGATGAAATAACGATAAAACCCACCGATTTAGCTGGAGAAAGAATAATTACCACTTCGGCCAACAATCTCTACCGGAATTATCCACAAGCCATTTCCCTCTTGGCATCCGGAAAGGTTCAAACCAAGCCTTTTATTACCCATGTATTTCCACTTGAAAGCCTTGGAGAAGCTTTTCAATTAGCTTTGGATAAAGAGAACAATGATGTCATTAAAATTGTCCTTGTTCCATAAAGATCTTATTAGTATATAAAGAACTGGCCATTCGGTTTATTAATTGCATGAGTTCGCTTTAAGCCATCAAGGTATTTTGTCGATAATACTCCAAAACCTTCATGGCAAATCGGGCAGAAACTGTTGCTGGTCCTCCACCCATCTCGATTCCCACTTCAATGGCTTCAATGATCTGTTTTTCCGATGCTCCAGACCGCAAAGCTTCTTTGATATGCCACTCCAGGCACGATTCGCAGTTGATGATGATCGAAATCCCAATAGCGATCATCTCTTTGTACCTTTTTTCCAGTTCTCCATTAGAATAGGTTTTTCTTTCCATGCTCACAAATGACCGATACACTTCTGAATTTTGTGAATAAAATTCATTGGCTGCTTTTCGATCGCTTTGAATCTTTTCAATTTTTTCAATATCTCGGCTACTCACGGTATATCCCCCTCCAATAATTTCATCATTACCTCATTGCATAAAAGTATACTAAAAACCATAAGTCATTAAATTCTAAAAAATTTGAGTAAAAAAATTAAAGCATCACCTCCCAAGAACAAATATCTATATTCCTTTGCTTTTTTTCTGTCAATCCTGAAAATACCGAAATGAGTAAATAATGATAAAAACAAATTGAGAAAGGCACACCCCCCTAACCCCCCTCAATGGGGGAATGAATACAACAA
>NZ_DAOLQM010000197.1:0-4225 GCF_035418125.1 Atribacter sp.
TGATTGAGGCGACAAGTTACTGTCTCCTAAACTATCATGACCCAGCTCTTGAAAGATTGCTTGATGAGAGTGTTAATCTGGTTATAAAAGCTCAGCAACCGGATGGCTATCTCAATACCTATTTTATTATAAAAGAGCCTGAAAAGCGTTGGACCAATCTCCGTGAGAATCATGAACTCTACACTACAGGCCACATGATTGAAGCAGCTGTAGCCTATTACCAATTAACTGGTAAAACCGGTTTTTTTGAAACAATTACGCGATTGGCCAATCATATCGTTTCGAATTTTGGCACCGAGATAAATAAAAGGAAGGGCTATCCCGGCCATCCAGAGATAGAGTTTGCCCTCCTAAAATTGTATCGAGTAAGCCAAGATCGTCGATATCTAAGGTTGGCCGAATTTTTTATAAACCAGAGAGGGGAAAAGCCCTGGTATTTTGACCTTGAAGCTAAAAAAAGGAATGAAATTAGCCCAACCTGGCCTTTTTGGACCCCTGAATACTGCCAAGCTCATCTTCCGGTTCGGGAACAGAAAGAGGCAGTCGGACATGCGGTGAGGGCTATGTATCTCTACAGCGCGATGGCCGATTTAGCCTATGAAACGGATGATGAAGCACTTTTTGAGACTTGTAAAATTCTTTGGAACGATGTAACCCAACATAAAATGTATATTACCGGTGGAATTGGTTCATCTTCCACGGGTGAAGCATTTACATTGAGTTACGACTTGCCTCCGGATAGAGCTTATGCTGAAACCTGTGCTAGTATAGGATTGATATTTTGGGCACAGCGGATGCTTCATTTGGATCTTGACCATCAGTATGCCGATGTCATGGAAAGAGCTTTATATAATAACGTTCTGAGTGGTGTTTCACTCGATGGCATGAAATACTTTTATGCTAATCCATTGGAAATCTGGCCCGAAGTTTGCCAAAAGCGCTCTGACTTAGCGCATATTAAAACTGTTCGCCAGCCTTGGTTTGACTGCGCGTGCTGCCCTACCAATTTAGCCCGGCTGCTTGGTTCAATTGGTCAATATATTTACTCCCAAGACGAAAATACGATTTATGTCCATCTTTTTATAGAGAGTGAAGTAACTTTTCAAATTGGGAGCGAAACGGTTATCCTCAGACAGAAAACCAATTATCCTTGGGATGGTGATGTAATGCTGCAAATCCATTCTCATGGTCATTGTGAATTTACTCTGGCAATAAGAGTTCCAAGGTGGTGCAAGCAAGCAGAATTATTAATCAATGGTAAAATTTTCGATAGATCAAGTTCGATGGAAAAAGGATATGTAAAATTGAAACGATTTTGGAATGAAGATGATCGGATCGAGCTCTCTATGACAATTTCTACTGAATTAGTTCGAGCTCATCCCAAGGTGAGATCAGTATCCGGAAAAGTTGCCGTATGCCAAGGCCCCATTGTATACTGCATGGAAGAAATTGATAACGGTCCAAACTTAGCTCGTATTGCCCTACCGAGAGAAGCAAAATTTACTGTTCAACCCGGCAAAGAAATCCTGAAAGATATTAATACTCTTCAAGCTGTAGGATTGAGACTCAAAGACCCATCTTTAGATAACCGTCTTTATAGCTCTGAAAAGCATTCCGTAGAAGAAGTGCCACTTCAGTTCATTCCTTATTATGCCTGGAATAATCGTGGTACTGGAGAAATGACGGTGTGGGTAAGAGAAAGTTAACTTGCTCAAATAAAAAAGATATTTTAGCCTGGGATGAGAGAATCAAATTACTGGGCACTTATTACTATTTCCGAGACCATCGTTTCCAAGGAATTCGAAATCAATTTATGGGATTTCTTTCAGATTTATTGGAAATACAGTATATGATTCATTTTCAATTGGGAAAGTAACAACTAACTCGATGATTTATAATTTTTAACAGAATTTTATGTTATTTAAGTAGCACCAGATGGGGATGAAAACCAAGATTCGGCATGCCATGGCATGCCGCTACATTAATTAAAGAATGGGCACAATACATTGTGCCCCTAAAATTATTATTTTTCAATAGTAATATAGTTGGCATTGGAGAGCCAGTTATATTTATCGACATCACAGGTTACCACGATAATTTGAAGCTGATGGGCGGCATCTTCTAAAATTTGCAAGGCACGGTGCAAGCGACTCGCATCAGTATTGGCCAGAGGATCGTCAAGAACGACTAATTGCCTTTCTTCATGACTGAGTAATCTCCCCAAAGCCAACCTGAAAAGATACCAAATCTGTTCTTCGGTACCAAAGGAAAGGTTTTCGATGGGAATCACCGTTCCCCAGCTGGACGACGTTACCGAGATAGGCTTTATCCCTTCATCTAAATGAACCGCATATTTAATCCCCAAAAGCCGTTTTAAATCTTCATTGACCATTTTTTTAACTGGGTCGGATAAGCTTTCTACTGATTTGGTTCTATAATATTTTATTAAAACATACAATAATTCAAGCGCTGATGCTTCGACTTCCAGGCGCTTCTCTTCTTCTTTGAGAAAAAACAATTCTTCCTCGATTCGGTTGGTATCTTTAAAAGAAACCAGCATGGAATTGAGTTTTCCATTTTTCTCGGCAAGGTCTTTTTCTAATTGGTGAATATCTTGATCTAATCTATTAATCTTATTTTCACATTCAGCAAAGGCTTTTTCCGGTTGATTTTCCATCTCTTCAATATCTTCGGTGTATTTTTGAAGAGCTCTTTCTTTTCGATCCAGCTCTATCGAAATATCATTTAGTTTTTCTTTCCTTTCTTTCAGAGTAAACCCATCTTTTTGAAAGTTTTCTAAACTATTTTGTAAAACACTCTTTCGTTCATTATTTCCATGAAGGATTTTTTCAAAATCTCGAATTTTACTTTGGACTGCATCTTTTTTATTATTCAACTCGCCCAATTCTTTTTTAAGATTTTTTTCTTTGTCTTTGTATCCTTCAAGCTCTTTTTCTAATTCATTGATTTTTTTAGCAGATATTTCTTTAGCTTGAATCTTGTCTTCATTTTCAGCATATTTTCTTAAATCAAAATTCTCTGGTATTTTACTCCAGTCGGATTCAATTCTCTTTTTGAGTTCGGCAATCTCTCCAATTAAAATTTCTTTTCCATTTTTGGTTTGTCCTTTTATTTCATTTTCAAGTCTTTTAATATGATTTTCCAATTCATTTTTTTGGTGGAAACGATCTCTCAATTCATCTATCAATTTGGTTTCATAAGGGGCGGTTAGTTTTTCAAACTCAAACTCAAATTCTTCTAATTCTTTTTTCATTTCCTTGACATCTTCGCTCCCACTCTTGATTTCAATTTCTCCGACTTTATCAATCGAGATTCTTGCTACTTCATGAGAGATCCAATCCTTTTTCTTTCCCTTTTTTATTTCGAATTCAACCCTTTTATCATCTAAATGGATTGTTCCAGAAATATCAGTTTGAGCAATTGCCTTGATTTTTAATCCAAGCGCATCTAATTTGGTTTGCGTATCATGGATTTTCCGATGATAGTCTTCAATTATATTTAAATCTTTTTGTGATGGGGCTTGGAGCGATTCTAATTTTTTCCTTTTTTCCAGTTTCTCTTGCTCTAAGTCGTTTACTTTTTTAAGCCGCTCTTCTTTTTCTTTTAATTCTATTTCCTCCTGAATTGCGGTATGGGCGGTTAGGGCATAACGATGTTCGGTTTCCTTTTTCTCAAAAAACTCAATTGTTTCATCTAAATTTTGGTTATAAGCATCGATTTCTTTTACTAACTTTTTTAAATCTTCCTCCTTCTGCTTTTTCTCCTGGTTTAATTTTTCACTATTAGACTCTATTTTTTTAATATCATTTTCATTTTTATGTATTTCACCGATTTGCTCGGCTAAATTTTTATAATCAGAAGATATTCTTTTTACTTCCTCCTTTAATTTTTCACGGTTTAAACGATGTTCATAGGCTAAGTTTATTTTACTTTTTAATTCATCTTTTTCTTGCAAGGCTGCTGCCAGCCCGGGTTTCTTTTTTTGAAGAAGGATTTCTTTGTCTTCAATGTCCCGTATTAAATTTTCTTTATCTATTCTTTTCTGGTCAATCTCGTCTTTTTCCTTTTCCAAGGCTTTGATTCGTTCTTTGATACTAATAATCTTAGAATCTTTTTTAAAATCTCTACGTTTCTCGGTGTATATATCCATAAATTGAGTCATAATTTTGTTAAATAGTTTTTTTTCGATATCAGTTTCAACAAC
>NZ_DAOLQM010000198.1:0-4158 GCF_035418125.1 Atribacter sp.
GCTTGTTACTTGGAAACTTCTTTTGGAAGTAGGCGGAATATTTACTTTTCAAGGTACTCTAGCCTTCGGATCTTTTACCTTAACCCGAGGGCAAGAGTTAATTTAACACAGCCTATATGGAATTGTCAACCATACCTCAGGGTTTTTTTTGAAATATTTTTAATAGAGTCTTATCCCATGGTCGCACCAGATAAAAGCGAAAATCCAAGGATTCGACATGCCATGACATTTCGCTACATGAATTAAAGAATGGTTACAATACATTGTCGCCCCTACATTATATATTCTTTGGTAGGGTCTTGATTTATCCTGCTCGTGGGTTTTCAGGATAAAAAATGGAAGGGGTTTTTACTTCATAATTTAAATATTGAAGACTTTTTTGAAAGAAACCATGGAAAGGATGGCGAAAGGTGATCGCTTTCCCAAAAATCATAGTCTGGATAAAAAACCCGGGCGAGATACAAACCATGAGGAGGAAGGCATAATCGATGCTTCCCTCGATGAGGTTGGGATAAAGCCAACCGAAGGTCATCAATCTTTTTTTTTCCTAACTGAACCATCCAGATTTCTCCCAAAAGAATTCGAACCATTTTATACAAAAATCCATTTCCAACGATCCGGAAAGACAAAAAACCATTCTTAAAATCATAAACATCAAATTGATGAATTTCTCGAACCATATTAATTACTGAGCTCCCAGAAGCACTAAAGGCAGTAAAATCATATTCTCCTACAAATAGATTGATGCATTCTTTTAAAAGTGGCCAATCAATCTGGAAATTCCCTGGATAAAACATATGGTGACGCAAAAACACTGGAAATTGGTATCCACAATACATCCAATAATGATATTCTTTACCGGTAGCGTCTTTGCGAGCATTAAAGGATGAAGATACCTCCTGAAGGTGTGTCACTCTGATATCAGGAGGAAGGTAGGAATTTAACGCTCGAAAAAGAGTTGGTATTTCCAGGGTTAATTCGACACGGCAATTCGCTACCTGTCCTAAGGCATGAACTCCGGCATCAGTTCGACCAGAGGCATGAAGAACTATCGGCTGATTTAAAATTGATGAGAGAGCTTGAGTGAGAACCGATTGGACGCTACGACGATTTGGCTGACTTTGCCAACCAAAATAATTGGTTCCATCATATTCGATTATCAGTACTAAATTATTACTTTTAGTGCATTTCGATGTATTATCTTTCAATTTTTGCATGAATATCTTAAGTATCCTTTACCAAATAAACCAAGACAATAAAATAACCACGGTTATAAAAATTATTGTAATGCTAAAAAAAAGAATATCAGCCATCCTTAACTTAAGGACTCGAAGCCGACTCCGACCTATACCACCCCGATAACATCGAGACTCCATAGCAATCGCCAAGTCATCGGCTCGCTTAAAAGAATTAATAAATAAAGGAACTAACAGTGGAATAAGATTTTTAGCTCGTTGAATCAAGCTTCCCGATTCAAAATCAGCTCCTCTGGCTTGTTGGGCTTTGATGATTCGGTCAGCTTCTTCCATCAAGGTCGGTATAAAACGGATAGCAATGGTCATCATCATCGCTAATTCATGGGCCGGGAAACCCCATTTTTTGAAAGGACTCATGAGTGATTCCAACCCATCGGTCAATTCAACTGGCGAAGTGGTAAGGGTTAAAAGAGCGGTACATAAAATTAAAAGACAAAGCCGAACAATGATAAACAACCCGCGGATGAGCCCCTCTCTGGAAACATGAAGAAAACCATACTCCCAAATATAATCTCCAGGGGTAAAAAAAACCTGCAAAACCAGAGTAAAAGCTAAGAGAAAAAGAATTGGTTTTAAACTTTTTCCGATATAAGAAATTGGTATCCGGGCAGTAATGGTTAACAAGATGATAAAACATCCAATAAAAAGAAAGGATGGCCATTCTTTGACAATGAATAAAGCAACAATAAGAATAGCAGAAACCAGGATTTTTACTCGAGGATCCAACCGGTGGACGGGCGATTCAATTGGGATAAATTGTCCAATCGCTATGCTCTTCCCCAGCATGTTAATGGCTTCCTCCTTTTAATATCTTTTCTTCAATTTGCTCAGATAATTCCTGAGCAGTTAAAATCCCCTCTTCAATATCAAATCCTTTTTTCCGCAGCAATTCAGCTATTCGAGCAGTAGTAGGTGGTTTTATTCCATATTGATCCAGAATTTTTCCTTGAGAAAATATATGACGTACTGAGCCATCTAATCCAATAGTTCCCTGGTCCATCACAATTATTCTTTCCGCTATCATGGCCAAGTCATCCATGCTATGTGAAACGAATACCAGGGTTGTTTGGTTTTCCTCTCGAAGATCTTTCAGTTTCCTCAGAATTAATCTTTTCCCTTCCGGATCAAGTCCAGCCGTCGGCTCATCTAAAATTAAGGCTTCGGGTCGCATTGACAAAATGCTGGCAATGGCAACTCGTCTCATCTGGCCTCCACTTAATTCAAAAGGATTCTTTTTATGCAGTTCCTGGTAATCCAAACCAACACTTTCCAAAGCCCATTTTACTGTTTCTTCTAACTCTTCACCACCCACACCGTTATTTCGAGGTCCGAAAGCAACCTCGTCAAAAACCGTTTCTTCAAAAATTTGATGTTCAGGATATTGAAATACTAAGCCGATTTTTTTTCTAATCCCCCTAAGCTGGGAACCTTTTTTTTGGATTTTATCACCGTCAATCATAACGAATCCTTGAGTGGGAAAAAGAAGAGCGTTAAAATGCTGAATGAGAGTGGACTTTCCACAGCCAGTCCTTCCAATAATACCTACTGACTCTCCCCTATCAATAGTAAGAGTGACATTCTTAAGGGCTTGAACTTCAAAAGGGGTATGCTGGAAATAACTGTAATAGACGTTTTCTAAACGAATGAACACAAGGCAGCCACCAGTTCTTCTGCTTTAAGGGGAAGCGAAGGGAAAAGCTCGGGAAACCGCCTTTGAAGGATCCAGGCAGTTTCCGATACCAACGGGAGCTCCAAACCCCATTCATAAATTTGTCCTCTTCGATTAAAAATATCGACTGGTTTTCCCTGAGCAACAACTTGACCTTGATCCATTATAATAACCCAATCAGCATCAACAGCTTCTTCAATATAATGGGTAATATGGAAAATAGTGATTGATCCTCGTAATTGAGAAATAAGCGACATAATTTCGCTTCTGCCTTCCGGGTCAAGCATTGATGTTGCCTCATCAAGCACCAAATACTCCGGTTGCATAGCCAAAACACCAGCAATTGCTACTCGCTGTTTTTGTCCACCAGAAAGGAGATGGGGTTCTTTTTTCCGAAAATCGTTCATTCCAACTATATTTAATGCTTGATCAATCCGCTTTCGTATTTCATCTTGAGGTACTCCAAGATTCTCTGGTCCAAAGGCAACATCTTCTTCAACAGTAGTGGCGATAATCTGGTTATCAGGATTTTGGAAAACTAATCCAACCTTTTGACGAATATCCCATAAATACTCTGATTGATTGGTGTTTTTCCCATCTACAATAACCGTTCCTTTTTTAGGAAGCAACAATCCATTACAGTGCTTGGCCAAGGTGGATTTTCCCGAACCATTCCTTCCCAATAATACAACAAACTCACCCTTGGGAATAACGAGCTCGACATTGTGAAGAACTTCATCCTTTTTTTCTATTAAGGTTTCCTCTTCAGAAAACCAGAAGGATACACCATTAAATTCAATCACCTTCAGAGGTCCTTTCCATAAAAAAAGCCAGCCTTTTGGCTGGCAGGGTTATTACTATCCAGCTCACCGTCTTATTCAGTAAGTATTTCAACCCGTGCCATTGGAGCCCCGTCTCCTTGGCGGAATCTGGTCTTATAAATTCGACAGTATCCTCCTTTTCTATCTTTCAAACGTGGTACTAAACTTCTTTGAAGGGTCTTAAAAGCATCCTTATCATCAACCCAGCGCATAACTTGAATAGTTGTTGCATTGGTTCCTTCAATTGCTTGAGATATAATTCTTTCAAAAAGCGGTTTGAGGTTTTTTGCTTTCGACTCAGTTGTTTCCACTGCTCCTGATTTAATCAAGGAAACTAAAAGATTCGATAACATAGCCTCTTTATGGGAGGTGGTACGACCCAACTTCCCTCTTTTCATTCTATGCCTCATTG
>NZ_DAOLQM010000199.1:0-4119 GCF_035418125.1 Atribacter sp.
CAAAGAATCACGCTACCTCCTCCTTTTTTGATTACCGTTACCAAAGGGATGAATGTCCCCCGATTTCCTACCCTGAGGGGGAAAATATCCGCCCGGCAACAAGAAATACAAAAATTCAATGCTCATTCTCTGGGTATTTCAGTAGATTCGGTAGGATTATCTGGTTCGCCTACCCGAGTCGTAAAAGTCGAAAACTTTAAAATTGAACGAAGAGGAAAGATTTTAAAAGATATGGATCCGACTATCATGGCAGATCAATTGGTTCAGTTTTTAATTGATCGAGGAGCTTGGTAAATGAATCACCATTTACTGATCATAGGTGAAATTCGTCGGGGTAAAGTCGATCCGACTACTTTTGAGATATTAGGAGCAGCTCAACAGCTTCGTAGTAAAGGAGTGGAAAAGGTTGGCGTTTTTTTTGGATCAAGCGAATTCAATATAGAAGAATTGCAAAGTCCACTTCAGTTTGGAGCAAATTATGTTTACGGGATTAAAAATCCCATATTTGATGAGTTAGCCTTTCACCAGTCAACACAATTCATCATAAATATCATACAAAAATTCAAACCTACCATCATTTTAGCAGCAGCTACCACCCAAGGAACCACTCTCATGCCCTATCTGGCAGCTAAACTCCATACTGGCTTAACCGCTGATTGTACTGGTTTTGATATCGACTCTAAAGACGGGGCTCTGTTGCAAATTCGACCGGCTATTGGTGGAAACATTATGGCAACTATAAAAACCAGAACCTTCCCCCAAATGGCAACAGTTCGTCCCAATACTTTTAAGCCAGTTCAGAGTGAATTCCCTGATTCAGCTCTTGTGATCGAGGAGGATAATTCAACCTACTCCAGTGGTTTCTTAAAAAATGAATTTATCGAAGGAAATCATAATCTTGATATAACCAAAGCAAAAATCCTATGCAGTGGCGGTCGGGGATTAAAAAATGCCAAAAACTTTTTTCTCCTTGAAGAATTAGCACAATATTTAAATGGTTGTGTGGGTGGAAGTCGAGTGGCGGTAGAGCAAGGATGGACCTCTTTTCCTCATCAAGTAGGTTTGAGCGGAAAAACTGTATCACCTGAATTTTATATTGCTCTTGGAATATCAGGAGCGATTCAGCATTTAGCTGGAATGCAAACGTCTCGTTATATCATAGCTATCAATCGGGACCCAGAAGCGCAAATCTTTCATCTCGCCGACTTTGGTATTGTTGGAGATGTATTAGAAATCCTCCCTCAGGTCATTCGAATTTTAAAACAGAGGAAAAATAAATGAATCAATTCAAACCAATCAATGATCAGGATATTCAATATTTTAAAACAATTATTGGAGAGCAATTCGTATCTGGAGATCCAGAAGTCCTTAAGAATTACTCAAAGGATGAGACTCCCGATGAAACTCTGCGATTATTACCCGAAGTGGTTATAAAACCAACCACCAATAAGGAAATCCAGCTTATAACCCGATATTGTTTTGAAAAAAATATAGCGATAACCCCGCGGGGAGCGGGCAGTGGTCTTTCGGGTGGGTCAATTCCAGCCTATGGTGGTGTTGTGTTGTCTTTGGAGAGAATGAACCGGATTTTAGAAATCGATATTGAAAATCTAATCGTGGTTGTCGAACCAGGAGTCATAACCAACGACATTAACCGTCAATTAAAAAGCTATGGTCTTTTTTACGCCGGCTATCCGATGAGTCTGGAAACCTGTCAGATAGGAGGAAATGTTGCTGAAAATGCTGGAGGGGGCAAGGCAGTTAAGTATGGTGTTACCGGTCATTATGTTCGGGGAGTGGAGTTTGTTACTGCATCGGGAGATTTAGTTCATTTCGGAGGGAAAATTTATAAAGATGTTTCCGCTTACGATATCGTTCATCTTATGGTGGGATCGGAGGGAACTCTCGGAATCATTACCAAAATCTATCTTAAAGTCATTCCCCTTCCCAGGGAAAGAATTGTTTTGCTGGCCCCTTTTGATGATGTGAATCAAGCTTTACGACTACCAGTCATTTTGCTGAAAGAAATGGCAGTGGTGCCCACATCATTAGAATTCATGAATCATGAAAGCCTGGATTTTACCTATAATTATTGCAACCGTTCTTATCCATTCCCGGAAGCGAAGTCTCATATCTTGGTTGAGATAGATGGTGATGATGAAGATAGAGTGTTTTCGCTCTCAGAAAAAATAGGGAATCGGTTATTTGATATGGGAGCAAAAGAAGTCTACATGGCTGATAACTCGGTTTTAATTGAAGAAATCTGGAAGATGAGACGAGCCGTGCCAGAAGCCATTCACCTTGCTCTTCCTGTGGAAATGAACGAAGATATATCACTTCCAATCCAGAAAATCGGAGACCTTCTGCTTATTGTTGAAAAATTGAGCCAACAGTATCATTTATTTTCCCCGGTGTATGGTCATATTGGAGATGGGAATTTACATGTGACTTTAGCGCCAAAACGAAAAAAAGACTGGAGGAAAGACGAACCAGTTATCCGCAAAACGTTTTATGGAAAGGTAAAGGAATTGGGAGGGGTGTTAAGTGGAGAGCATGGAGTTGGATTGAAAAGAAAAAACTATCTCTCACAATTTTATTCACTAGAAGAAATAAACTTGATGAGAAATATTAAAAAAGCTTTTGATCCAAAAGGAATTCTCAATCCTGGGAAAATATTTCCTGATTCAGAATAAGCCACCCATGTCACTTCGCGGCACCAACTGAGGATGACAATACCTATTAAGGAACCAATCTCCCCTTTTAGTAAAAAGGGATAAAGGGGGATTTGAATTTTTACTGTTCCGTCATCGTGAGGAGCGCAGCGACGTGGTAATCTCATTTACTCAATGAGTCATTCTGAGGAGCGTCTTATGCGACGTGAGAATTTCATCCTTTAAAGTATTTATGAAGAAAGAACCTAAAAGATGAGATCCTCACGCCCTCAAAAAACGAGGGCTCAGGATGACGAGTGTGGTGTCAGAAGAGATCCTCATGGCTTCAAAAAACGAGGGCTCAGGATGACGAGTGTGGTGTCAGAAGAGATCCTCACGCGGAAAAGCACCGCTCAGGATGACCGGATGAAAGGTACACCCCCCTAATCCTCCTCAATGGGGGAAACCATTAGATGGTATTTTCAATATAGTATTGACAAAAGGCAAATCATATGGTCAAATATTCACATTCGAGAATAAATAAACGCTGAGAAAAGGAAGAGTAGCTTCTGAATCATGCATCCAGAGAGAGCCAGGATAAAGGGTGGGAGCCTGGTGTTGCAACAGAAGTGAATGGGCCTTGGAGCGGCTCTACGAAAGCCAATGCGAGTAGGGTGAGAAGGGACTTTCCCTTTAAAGAAAGGCGGGTATCGGAGTAATCCCGTACCTGAGAGAGTGAATGGCAGTAATTGCCATTAATAAGAGTGGTACCGCGAGTGAAAGCCCTCGTCTCTTGACGAGGGCTTTTTTTATTGCTGATGATGTACTGGAAGACCAATATAATTCCAAAGAGAAAGTGAGTGAGAGCCATGTATACCAAAGGATTTATGGGAGAATTCGGAGGACGGTTTGTCCCAGAAATTCTCATGTATCCCTTGAATGAGTTAGAAGAATCATATGAATATTATTCTAATGATCGATCATTTCACGAGGAACTTGGATATTATCTATACCGTTATTCCGGACGTCCTTCACCGCTGTATTACGCCTCAAGGCTAAGTGAGCGTTGTCAGGGACGAAAAGTATATCTGAAACGGGAAGACCTCAATCATACTGGTTCCCACAAAATTAACAATACTCTGGGACAAGTATTGTTGGCAAAAAAGATGGGAAAGAAAAGAATCATTGCTGAAACTGGGGCAGGTCAGCATGGAGTGGCAACTGCCACTGTCTGTGCCCTTCTTGGAATGGAATGTCAAGTGTACATGGGAGCCGTTGATGTGGAAAGACAAAAACTCAACGTCTATCGAATGCAAATTTTAGGAACTGAAGTTATACCGGTTAAGTCTGGTACTCAAACCTTAAAAGATGCGATTAATGAGGCGATGCGAGATTGGGTTCAGAATGTAGATAATACCCACTATGTCATCGGATCGGTAGTGGGTCCGGATCCCTATCCTCGTATAGT
>NZ_DAOLQM010000200.1:0-4086 GCF_035418125.1 Atribacter sp.
ATTTTAAATGTTTCATCTTATTTCCAGACTCTGGCGGTTGGGGTTATTATCGTCGTTGCAGTGGTTGTGAGCAATCTGGAAAAGATTCGAAATCGATAAAATTTTGCAAGGGAAAAATCATGGTGGGCGAAGCAGGATTTGAACCTGCGACCCCTTGCGTGTAAGGCAAGTGCTCCGCCGCTGAGCTATTCGCCCACGTCACGATGGCAATTATAACAGGAAAAATAAAAGAAAACAACCAAAAATACCCTCGGAATAATCCTCCAAGGGTATTTTTTTATGAGCTCAAAGACTCATTTTATAAATAGCTAACACATCTTCTTTATTCATTTTTTTAACACTACCCAATGGTCCTCTGCTTACTGCTTTGGAAGCCATCTCTTCTAAGTGTTCACTGCCAATTCCGACTTCTTTTAAAGAGATTGGTGCTCCGATTTCTCGGAACCAATTTTTGGTTCGTTCGATAGCCGCTAAACCGAGCTCACGATCGGATTTTCCGTTACGAGGAATATTCCACACCCGTTCGCCAAATTGGGCAAACTTCTCAGGGATAATATCTAATACATACTTCATCCATTGTGGGAAGATTATTGCCAACCCGGCTCCATGAGGAATATCATAGATGGCGCTCAATTCGTGCTGAATACCATGAGTAGACCAATCATCATCGACTCCTCCTTCTAACAAATGATTGAGAGCTAAAGTACCACACCACATGATGGTTGCCCGAGCATCGTAATCATGGAGATTTTTTAGAAGGCGAGGTGTCGTTTCAATAACGGTTTGGATAATGCTTTCTGCCATTCGGTCTTGAAGCGGTACTTCTTTAGTAGGATGAAAGTATTGCTCGAAAACATGGGCAAGAATATCAGCAATGCCATTTATAGTTTGATCACGAGGAACCGTCAAGGTGTTTTCCGGATCAAGAATGGAAAAGGTTGGGAAAATAGTAGGATCAACAAGGCCTAATTTTTCTTCGGTCTCTTCATTGGTGATAACTGCATTGTGGTTCATTTCGGAACCGGTTGCTGCCAGGGTTATAATAGTTGCTAAAGGATGCATTCGAGTCGGTTTCACTTTTTTTATCATAAAATCCCAAGGATCACCGTTATAATAAACCCCAATGCCCATTATTTTCGAAGCATCGAGGACACTTCCTCCTCCCACGGCTAAAATAATATCGATTTTTTCTTTTTTGCAAATTTCAACACCCTGACGAACACTGGTTATTCGGGGGTTGGGTTGAATTCCGCCCAACTCAAAAACTTCCAGCCCATTCTCTTGAAGATTTTTAATGATCCGATCATAAAGCCCATTTTGTTTGATACTTTTTCCTCCATAGGTTAATAGGACTTTATTTCCGTATTTCTTGATTTCTTTACCAATCCGGTCGGTTTCTCCTTTTCCAAAAAAGACTCGTGTTGGATTGTAAAGTTCAAAGTTCTTCATAATAAATATACACCTCCGAACAGATTAATATTTTAAATACTCATGCATAACGGATTTCTTGTGGCCAGTTGGTGGGTTTTATTCCTTAACAATGACAAGCCTGTTTTGTTGTTTTTTTGACCGGTATTATATTTTAACAAATTTATCCTTACCCGCTCCACAAATAGGACAAACCCAGTCCTCGGGCAAATCTTTAAACAAAATCCCACAATCGATTCCAGAGTCAGGATCTCCATAGCGGGAGTCATAAATATAACCGCATACTGTGCAACGATGTCGTTCAATTTCAACTTTATCGGCTTCTTCCGGATGAAAAGTAGCTGCGGTGCGAGGAACCTTCCCACCCTTGACATCACGATAATAATTGTAGGTCATGGGTTCCTCTTGAGTTAAAAATTCCGATTCAAGTACTTCTCCCAAAAAGAGAACATGGGTACCGGCATCTAATTTCGAAACAACTTTGGTTTCGACATAAGAAACGGTGTGTTCAGTAACAATAGGGATTCCATTTTTCCCAGAAATAAATTGAGTTTTAGAGAATTTATCAATTTTCTTCCCGGTTTGGAATCCGAAAAGACCAATTAACTGTAAAGGGGCATCTTTATCTAAAACTGTTATATTAAAAAGACCACTTTTTTCGATGTATTCAAGAGTTAAGCTTTCTTTATTGACGCTGGCAATAATCTGATTAGGGAAAGCCGTTACCTGGACTAATGCATTAATAATCATTCCATTGTGTTTCCCATTATAACCAGAACTGATTATATACATTCCACAATTTAAAGAGAACAGAGCGTCTATGTTCAAAATCGACACCACCTTTTATCCATGGAGGAAATTAGGAGAATTCATTCCCTATTACGTTTCATAAATTTTACTCGATAAATGGTTTGCTGCCAAATTTATCTTTTTTCCCTTACCCTTTGGGCTAAGGGAGATGGTTCGGGATTCGATTTTTACCAGTTCTTTCAAATACCCCTTGCACCCTTTGTTAAAAAGGGGAAACTGATTCTTACTCGGGCAATACTGTGAACAATCAAAATATTCTAATATTTAACCTGATTTGAAAAACGAGGGGAATGATAAATCAAGCCCCTACAAAAGAATATAAAATGTAGGGGCATAATGTATTGTGCCCATTCTTTAATTAATGTAGTGACATGCCATGGCATGTCGAATCTTTGGTTTTCATACTTATCTAATGCTACCGATTGGCATGGTTGTCTGTCTTATATAAATATTAGAAGTATATCACTCTGTTTATATTCATGCCAGCTGTCATAAAATTTAAATGAAATATTCCAAAATGGGTAAAATTGTTTTATAATTATTTTATGGTTTACCTTCCTAAAAAAATAACTGATATCGATCAAAAAGTAAAAATTCTGGGAGAGTCGGCTCAATATGATTTATGTGGAGCCTGTGCGAACCAGGTTGAGAGAAAAAGAAATCCTCAGGGTGGATGGATTTATCCTACAGTGACACCCGATGGCGAAAGAGTAAATCTCTTAAAAATTCTCCTTTCCAACGACTGTATTCATAACTGCTATTATTGTGGTAATCGTGAAGGACGAAAAGGAGATCGAGTTCGTTTTTCGCCGGAAGAGTTGGTTCGGATATTCCTTAACATGAAAGATAGAGGTTTAGTGAAAGGGCTATTTTTAAGTTCAGCAGTTGATAGAAATCCTTTCCAAACCATGGATGATATGTTAAAAGTTACCGAACTGCTGAGGTTAAAATATCATTTTCGAGGATATATTCATCTAAAAATCTTTCCTGAGTCAACCGATGACTATATCGAGACTGCTATAAGATTGGCTACTCGAGTGTCGATCAACATTGAAGCTCCTGGATCTGATTATTTAAAGAGTATTGCTCCTCAAAAGAATTTTAATCGAATATGGAATAGATTTCTTTATTTGAAAAAGCTTTCTCAAAAGGGGGTAAGACCTCGCGCTGGTTTCACTACCCAGTTGGTTATCGGAGGAAGTGAAGAAAAAGATCTGGATATTATGAGGACAGTTAGCACTCTTTACCACGATTTTTCCATGACCAGAGCTTACTACAGTGCATTTCATCCAATTAGCGGGACTCCTCTGGCTGAAAAACAACCAGAGTCGACTTGGAGAGAGCACCGCCTATATCAAGCCGATTTTCTTTTTCGGAAATATCATTTTTCTCTCGATGAACTCATATTGAACCAAAAAGGAAATCTCCCCTTGGAAATAGACCCAAAAACTTTATGGGCATTAAATCACCCGGAGGTTTTCCCTTTAGAGATAAATACTGCTTCCTATCAGGAGTTACTCAGAATACCAGGCATTGGTCCAATATCAGTAAAAAGAATTATTCAATATCGCCAAAAAACTCCTTTTCGTGACTTATCCTCACTTCAAAGCTTAGGGATTCGTGTTCAGGCAGCTACACCTTATATTCTTCTTTCCGGAAAACAATTCCGGATTCCTCAACAGCTTTCACTCTTTTCAGAATATATTGCGGGGTAAGCTCTCGTGCCGCTTATGTGGCACCAGATGAGGATGAAAATCCAAGATTCGACATGCCATGGCAGGTCGCTACATTAAATGAAGAACGGGCACAATACATTGTGCCCCTACAATTTTATATTCTTTGGTAGGG
>NZ_DAOLQM010000201.1:0-4085 GCF_035418125.1 Atribacter sp.
GGAATGGCATCAAAGGGAATAGCCGTTGGAATGTCTTTGATGGCAATGGCACCGGGATTAGTATTTTCAATCACTTCCCAGAGGATGACTTGGGCAGTGGTTATGTAATTGGCTTCTCCTCCATCACCGGTGACTGGGGAGAGGGCTTTTTTGATCCAGACCTCACCACGGTTGGCATAAAGGATATACCCCTCATCGGTGAGTCCGGAGATCTGGTAGTTGCCAGCACAGTCAGTTTTCCCGGTGAGGGTCTGACCGTTGTTCCCTTTTAAGATAATATCGGCATTGGGGAGAGGCTCTCCCTCAATGATCGATGGATTACTACAGGTATCGGTGAAGCAATTATTCTCGGGAGCCACCACTATTCCTTTGATAGTGACTGAACCTCCAGTTGAGGGAGCTCCAAACTGGCCACCACCGATACAACCACTGATAAAAGATGTGAGAATGACTGTTGTTAAAATTAATAACCAAAGTTTTTTCCTATTCACAAATAATCCCTCCTCTCGGGATAATTAGATTTCTTTACATAGATTAATTGAGGAGAGATGAATCGGATATAGGAAATCATGCCTATTTTAGCCAACCAATGGTACTATTTTTAAAAACTATAAGAGGGCAATATTTCTTTGAATTCTACAAACCTTCATGCTCATAAGATGACTATGAAAACCTATCTTAATCCGTCATTGCGAGGAGCCCAACCGTTCTTTGGTTGGACGACGTGGCAATCTCATTTAGCAATTTATTTTAAAAAAGAATTAAAAGATGAGATCCTCACGCGGGAAAGCACCGCTCAGGATGACGGTATTTTTAAAAATCTTTGGTAGGGGCTTAATTTATCATACCCGCATATAGATTTTCAGGATAGAATAGATAACCTGTTGTATCTTTAAAAACAATAGAAAGAAAATATTCCCCCTTGACCTTAACTTATTAATTCATGTGAAAAGGAAAATGCAAGAGAATCAGACAGGAGTAAGTGAATAATTTTCAACATAGGCTAAAAAAATTAAAGGCGATGGACTAATAGCCATCGCCTAGTTAAATTCGAAGAATGAAAACCACAGACCTTTTCAACAAAATTAATAACTGATACCCATGCCTGCTGAATTATTTTCTAAATTACTAACTTCTCCAACATTATCAATCATCTGTGCCGTACTTATCGAATTACCGCAGACATTATAAGCAGTAAGGGTCACTAAATATGAACCAGCAGTTTTATAGGTATGAGAATGGGAGGGGGCTAATGTTATTGATTTTTTTCCATCACCATAATCCCATATATAACGAGAAGCTTTCGTTGATAAATTTTTAAATGTTACAGTATATCCATCAACAGTAAGTGAAAATTTAACATCTGGCAAGGGAGCAATACAAGGAGTCGGGTAAATAATAACCGGTGTTGATTGTGGAGTTGGTTCGGGAGAACCAAAATTAGCTTTGGCAATTTCTTTGGCATATTTAATGACCGAACTGTCCTTTTGAGGATCTCGACATTCTTGAAGAGCTACTTCAACTGAATTGAGGAGTTTATCATTGGGGATTAAGTTATTAATTTCACTCACTGGAAGGATAAGATTTGAGGGTATAAAACTCCAGGATTGGTCGATTGGATTAAAGGGAATAAAGTTTTTACCATAAAGAAGATTCGCTTGTTCCCAGATAATCACCTGAGCCGTGGTATAGGAATTGATTTCACCAATATTACTTATTCCTTGAGATAAACCATTAACTACTGCTTTTTTAAGTATGACAAATTGTTTGGAACCTTCTGGGTATTCTCGAAAGGCAAAGATAAGATATCCTGAAGATGATAGTTTATCTCCGACTACAGTTCCATTTGTAGAGGTCGAACCAACTTGTTCAAGTTTTCCACTTTCACTTCCATAAAAATGAACTTGTGCATTTGGTAATGGATTTGTTGTCAAATCCTGAGGGTTAAGATTTTGGTTAGCAAAACATTGTCCCGGTGTTACAACCAAACCAAGTACATCTGGTTCATTTTCCGGAGATCCAAACATACTATTATTTGTGCAACCAACCATAAGAATAAGACTTAAAAAAATAATTATTCCAAAACCGGTTATATTTTTAATCAACAAAGTTCACTCCTCTCGATCCAAACTTACCATTAATAAGGTTAATAATTATCGATCGGAGAGTCTATAGGACAGCAGCACTATTTATAATAGCCATATGGATAAAAAAATCTCCTACTACAAAAAATCGTCGAGTGGGAGATTCAATTTTAAAAATATTTGGCTAAAAAAGAAAAATATATATGTTTAACTTAATCTAATGCTACATACCAATTCCCTTGGGCACTCCAAGCTGAAAGAAATTGGCTAATTGAATAGGAATTATTTTTTCCGTTTACCTTGCCCGGGTCATTGACGTATACTTGGGTAGAGTCGATCCCGATTACTAACATGGCGTGCTTGGCACCACCATTAGGATTCATATTAGAATAAACTGCTGCTAAAAATGGTTTCCCTTCCGAAAGCATTGTCCGAGCTCTTTCTAAATTACCCATACCAACCTTGGTTGGGACTCCTTCACTTTCTAACCAGGCACGGATCTGAAAACTGTTCGTCCAGTCACCATTATAATTATTAATTGGAAGACCAAATCGAGCATTCAACCAGTCATCAGCTTGTATGATGTGATCCGGAAGAGGTTCTATTCCATAATAATAGGCACGCATCATCACAGCGCAAGTATGTCCGCAATTGCGGGTGCTTGACCAGTTTCCAGGTGGGACTTGAGGAAGAAAAGGAACATCGAGGAGTATCTTAGTATCGGAATGCTCGATAAATTTAGTGAAAGATATAACCGTGTCAGATGTCGAATTGATGACACCAAAGTCGGTTCCTGGAGTATTTACAAAATTGGTACAACCAGAAACGTAAATAGCCAGGAGAAGCCCGAAGATGATGAGTGGCAATAAATGCTTGTGCTTCAACTCTCATGCCCCCTTCAGAGTTTTCTCCGAAATCTTTTTTTGAGAGTGACGCACATTTTAACAGACCAACTCGCTGCCGATCTGGCAACCCGACTGCCTTAGCATTTTCATGCTTTAGGCTCGCGGCTTTGCGTCCTCTCCTTTCGGAGAGTTTGCCTTTAATAATTATTGCCTGTTCCTTATTAATTATCGGAACCCAATCCAAAAACTTTAGGGTTTTTCAAAAAATAAAAAAGTTTTCCTCTAAATTTCAAAAGGTTTACAAAAAAAGCATTTTTTAGGAATGGACACTCACGGCTTCAGAATACGCATCCTGAGTCTTCGTATTCTGAAGCCGTGAGGATCTCATCTTTTTAGTTTTGTTTCTTTACCCTTTCACAGTAGAACCAGGAAAAAACGAAAAGCGCCCTCCTCGCCGCAGGGCGGCACCCCTACAAGGAGGGGAATTTATAAGATGGTATTTTCAGGATAGAATAAATAAAAAAAGAAAAGAAGAAAGAATGAGTATGTTAGAAAGCAGTAAGAAGAAAAAATTTATAATTTAAGAGTTAACAAATGCTTCAGCAGCTTTTCGTATTAACTGATAAAGACGGTCGAGACCTTCTCCTTTGACAAGATAGGCAAATGCTCCGGCTCTGACCGCCCGTTCTTTATGCTCTTCATACATAGTCAGCATAATGACCGGAACGTCAAAATGTAATTTAATTTCCTGAAGTAAAGCAATCCCATCACCATCCGGGAGTCGCATATCAAGGATGATCACGTCGGGTTTAACTGCTTCAATCCTTTCTAATACTCCTTGAATCCGATCATGTGTACCTACAACATCCATATCGTTCTGACGGTTGAGGAGGAATACTAAGCTTTCCAGGAAAAAGCGGTTATCGTCTACAATAAATATTTTTTTTGGGGTTGTTTTCATTCCTGTTATAATCAGTTGAATCAATCCTCCTGTTTTCACTATCACTGTAGCAATTATAAGAAAAAAAAATTTAAACTCATATAGGCCATTCATCCCATTTTAATAACTAAAAGTACTAATTAAAAATTGAGATACAGTTGGGTTTGAATTTTTTTGCTGTATTTGTTAATCTATGACGATGGGAACTCTTTTAAA
>NZ_DAOLQM010000202.1:0-4072 GCF_035418125.1 Atribacter sp.
CACGAAGGATCTGCGAGAAATGCCAAACTCCCTATAATATGGTTTCTAAGCCACCAAAAAACGATAAGATTTGTGATATCTGTCAAGGGCGAGTCATACAAAGACCCGATGATCGACCTGAAGTTATTATGAACCGATTGAATACTTATGAGCAACAAACCAAACCTTTGGTTGATTACTATCGTTCTCAGGGAATTCTTAAGATTGTCGTTTCTAAAGGATCGATTGACGATGTATTTCAGCAAGTTCAGAAGGTTTTGGGGACGATATCAGTATGAGTATTTTTCTTCGGGAAAGTGATCTCAATTCCATGCGGCAGAGTGGTAAGATTTTAGCCGATACCATAAAAGAAGCAAAAAAATATATCCTACCAGGAATGAAGACCGCTTTTATTGATGAAATAGTTGAAAAGTTTATCGTTCAAAGAGGCGCAAGACCTGCTTTTAAAGGATATCGTGGTTTTCCGGCTTCGCTATGTATTTCTATCAATGAACAGGTGGTACATGGTATTCCGGGAGAAAGGGTTATCCAAGATGGTGATCTGGTAAGCGTGGATATTGGAGTTGAATACCAAGGATATTATACCGATGCTGCTTTTAGTGTCGTAGCTGGCAATAGCAATGGTATAGCTTATCAGCTGGTTAAGGTTGCCAAGGAATCCCTTTTTGAAGGAATACGTAAAGCGAAAGCGGGAAATCGCATAGGAGATGTATCCAATGCGATTCAAAAATACATTGAAAAAAATAATTTTTCGGTCGTTCGGGATTTTGTTGGTCATGGATTAGGTCTTTCCCTTCACGAAGAACCTCAAATACCAAATTTCGGACCAAAAAATCAGGGTCCGTTGATAAAAAAGGGAATGGTATTGGCCATTGAACCCATGGTCAACGAAAAAGGTTTTCAAGTACAAATATTAGACGACGGTTGGACAGTTGTCACTCGCGATCAAGGGCTTTCAGCTCATTATGAACATACGGTTCTAATAACCGAAGATGGACCGGAGATATTGACCATGGATAGGAGAGGGGATGAATAGAATACATGGCCAAAGAAGAATTTATTGAAGTGATTGGTACAGTAGTCGAACCCTTACCCAACGCTATGTTCAGGGTGGAGTTGGAAAGTGGAAAAGTTATATTAGCCCATATTTCAGGAAAAATGAGAATGCACTATATTCGAATCTTACCGGGAGATAAGGTCACAATTCAAATTTCCAAGTACGATCCAACCAAGGGACGAATTACTTATCGCCATAAATAACCATTAATATATTTTAAATGATGTTAAATCATGAATCAGAAATAACAAGAGACGAGGTCTTCGTACCCCGAAAAGACTAGGGTTCAAGATGACAAAGCAGGTTTAAAATGCCATAGTTCGTCACTGATCCCCAAGAAATGGGAGAATTGTGTTTCTGTCTTGAATTTTCGATAGGGAGGTATTAAAATGAAAGTCCGCGCATCGGTCAAACCGAGGTGTGAAAAGTGTAAAGCTATTCGTCGTAATGGGAGAGTATTTATTATTTGTACCAACCCGAGACATAAACAAAGGCAAGGTTAGGAGGTTATTCCATGGCTCGAATTGCTGGAGTCGATTTACCGAACAGCAAAAGGATAGAAACAGCGTTAACGTATATTTATGGCATTGGGTCAGTGCTTGCGAAAAAAATTATTGAAGAAACCCAGATTGATCCGAGTATTCGGGTGAAAGACTTAACCGATGAACAATTGAATAAACTGCAAAAAGCAGTTGAGAAATACCCGGTTGAGGGTGAATTGCGTTCTCAGGTATCCCAAAATATAAAACGGTTAATTTCTATTGGCGCTTATCGAGGGATAAGACATCGGCGGGGTATGCCAGTTCGTGGTCAAAGAACGAGAACGAATGCTCGTTCTCGTAAGGGATCAAGACGAACAGTTGGGATAAGCCGAAAGAAGTAACTTATAATCAATAAGGAGGCATCGACACTTTGGTTAAAAGAGCAAAAGGGAAACGTAAAGAAAAAAAGGTGGTTCGTGAAGGAATCGCCCATATCAAATCGACATTTAATAATACAATAGTTTCAATTAGCGATAGACAGGGAAATGTCATCTCTTGGGCAACATCAGGAGGAAGTGGTTTTAAGGGGACCAAAAAGGGAACTCCCTTTGCAGCTCAATTAGCTGCTGAAACAGCTGCAAAAAAAGCCATGGATCAAGGCTTAAGAGAAATAGAGGTTTTGGTGAAGGGACCTGGATCAGGGCGTGAAACGGCTATTCGTTCATTGCAAGCGACTGGTTTGGTCATAAAATCAATTAAAGATGTGACTCCAATTCCTCACAATGGTTGCCGACCACCCAAGCAAAGAAGGGTTTAAGAGGAGGATTAATTCATATGTCCAGATATACCGATGCAAAATGCAGATTATGCCGGCGACAGGGAGTGAAGTTATTTTTAAAGGGGCCCCGTTGCATGACTCCTAAGTGTGCTTTTGAAAAAAGGCCCTTTGCACCAGGAATGAGTCGAGGCTCACGAAGACGTCTCTCTGATTATGGTGTACAATTAAGAGAGAAGCAAAAAGTTCGTTTTATTTATGGAATTTCAGAACGACAATTTAATAATTATTTTGAAAAGGCGAATCGTATTCCAGGAGTTACCGGTGAAAACTTCTTGCGTCTATTAGAGAAGCGTTTGGATAACGTCGTTTTCCGAGGAGGAATGGCTGACTCAAGAAGTGATGCTCGGCAAATGGTGCTCCATCGCCATTTTAAAGTGAATGGGAAAATTGTCAATATCCCGTCTTTTATGGTTTCAGTGGGAGATAAGATTGAATTAACTGATGTTGGTAAACAGCATAAAAAGATCAAAGAGATTATTGATGAAAAAGAACAACTCAATCCACCTAGCTGGTTAGAATTTCAACCAGAACAATTCACTTTCGCAGTAGTCCGAGAACCGAATCGGGATGATATTGATTATCAGGTAGAGGAATCTTTGATCGTTGAGTTTTACTCCAAGTAAATTTGAGGTGTAGGTATGCCCGATATTAAGGAAATGATGAAATTTGAAACAATTGAGCTTCGTGAGGATCGGATTACCCGAGCTCATTATGGAAAGTTTTCCATAGAACCATTAGAATCAGGATGGGGTGTGACCCTGGGGAATGCCATTCGGCGTGTCCTTCTCTCTTCTATGGAAGGGGCAGCGGTTACCTCGGTAGAGATCGATAATGTTATTCACGAGTTTTCTTCTCTTCCGGGAATGAGGGAGGATATTACCGATCTTCTCCTCAACATTAAAGGTATAGTGCTTTCTTCATCATCACCAGAAGAAGAAGTGCTAAGAATTGATGTAAGGGGAAATGAGGATTCCGACCTTCCTCGGCGAGTGACAGCTCGGGACATTCAACCCAATCCGAATGTCGAGATTATTAATCCAGATCATTATTTAGCCGAGTTGAATCACGAAGGACAACTGGCGATGACTCTTTATGTCAATCACGGTAAGGGGTATCAGGAGACTTCGGAAAAGATTGCACGTGATTATCGGAATATTCAAATTGATGCAATTTTTACCCCGGTTAGAAAAGTAAATTATAGTATAGTTGATACACGGGTTGGTCAGTTCACCAACTTTGATAAGCTTGTTCTGGAAATTTGGACCAACGGATCTATCCTTCCTCAAGAAGCTTTAAAAAAATCTCTTGATTTGTTGGTTGGTGAAATTACTTATATTTATGGCTTGGTTAAGGAAAGTATGTCAGATGATTTAGCTACTCCAGTTGATGTCGCTTTAGAGGAGAATGAAATGGGAGAAGACAAGCTAATTGAAGAGTTAGAATTATCGGTTCGAGCTTATAATTGTTTAAAACGTGCTCGAATTAATACTCTTCGTGAACTTTTGGAAATCATTAACCAACGCCCAGAAGATTTAAAGAAAATCAAAAACTTAGGTCAAAAAACCTATGAAGAGATTGTTGAGAAAGTTGAAAAACTTGGTTTCGAACTCAATAAAGTAGATGTAAATGAGGTGAACAACCAATGAGGCATAGAATGAAAAGAGGGAAGTTGGGTCGTACCACCTCCCATAAAGA